>NZ_JBRJXU010000085.1:0-5587 GCF_057467645.1 Zarconia sp. | reverse complement strand
CTTTGGCTCCGAGCAGTTTGCCACCTTAGAAAATTTCGCGGATTTACAGGACTTTGATGTTAACCGCGATCTCGAGCTTGTCTAATTTTTGACCGATTTCGTCTCCGGGCGATCGTACAAGTTCCCGCTAGAGCGTCCTGGCGGGAATTTACATGAGTTAGCAGCTCACCCTCGAATCACCACCACATCTCGATTTCCCGGTGTGGTCGTCATCTCGGTGGTCGTCCGCTCCGCAATCGGCGGTAAATCCGGACGGCGATCGAATATCACCAACCACCCCGTATGTAATCCCAACCCCGCCAAATACCCGTCCAACTGCTCCAATCCGGCTTTGAGCGGATCGGGTCGTCCTTGCCGCCACACTTTTAACTCCATCCCCAAGGTGACTTCCCCGTAACGCATACACAAATCCATCCGTTGGCTACCAATGGCATATTCTCGTTCTAGCGTCCCGCCACCGTTGACTACGCGATGGAGAAACGCCATCAATACTAAATGAGGGGCAATCTCGTGGTACGGCGCACTTTTGAGTAAGGGTTGCCCGTGTTGCCGCCAAAACACGAGAAAGGCATCGAGCAGTTTCTGGGGGTCGAGTTTCCCCTCTCGGGTGAGCCAACTCGGGGCAATTTGCGGCAGGGAAGCCATTGGAATCCAGCTCAATACCCGAGGGAGGACTTCCTGGTAAATGGGATTGGCAATTTCGAGTCCTCCCAGGGAACTCATGCGACACAGACCCAAATCGATGAGAAATTGCACGTCGTCACTGGGAATATCTCCTAATTCTCCTCCTGATAAAATCGGTTCGACCACCGCCCGAACTCGGTCTTCTCGCAGCAGACTCGCCAAACTGTCGAGATGGGTATCGCGCCGTTGAATGAGAATTTCTTTGGCGGCTTCGATATAGCCGACGGTTATGGGTTGAGTGGGGTCACGGGCTAACTCTTCAACGATTTCTTTGGCAAGGGCATTCACCAGCCAGGGTTGACCTTGGGTGAGTTCAAAGGCTCTTTTGACGGCTTCGGGGGTAAAAATTTGTCCGGTTTCGGTGGTGTGTTGCCCGTAGAGTTCGGCGACTTCGTTTCGATCGAAGTTGCGCAGGGTGAGGGATTTGATTTTGATGTTGAAGGGACTGGAGGTATTGAGGCGCTTGCTGCCCCCCGATGCCACTTTGTAATCGCGCACGTCTCGAACTCCGATGAGGGCCAGGGAATGGGGAAATCGTCCCGGTCGCTTCGGATAGCCATTTCTAAGCTGGCGCAGAACGGCTATGAGGGTTTCATCTTGCAGGGCATCAATTTCATCGATGAAAACCACCAGGGGACGGGGAGAGTGCTGCGCCCAATCACTCAAAGCTTTTCCAATCCGTCGCCCCGGTTCTGATTCGGACCAATCTGGGGGATGGAGTTCGGGGGGCAGCCAAAAGGTGGCATCATCTTTCCAGGCATCGAGGATGGCGGCTTCCGCCATTCCCGGATCGTGGGGAAATGCCGCTCCCACCTCTGCCGAGACCATGATGGCATTGTATTCTCCGCTGGCGGTGAGTTGTTGCGCGAGGGAGAGCATGGCGGTGGTTTTGCCCATTTGCCGGGGGGCGTGGATGACGAAGTAGCCCCGCTGTCCGATGAGTTGAGTGAGTTCGGGCATCCGCGTCAGTGGGGAGAGCATATAGTGGATGTCGGCTTGGCAGGGACCGGCGTTGTTAAACCATTTAGCCATGGCAGGATGGGGGAGGATACTTTTTCGATTTTAAGGGCAACGGGTCCAATGGGGTTCTATAAAGCCCCATTTGGGATCTTTCTCGGTGGTGTCTGGCTTAGAAGGAAGTCGTTCATCGAGTTGCTCCATGAAGAGCTGCCTGAGTCGAGTCATTTGCGACCAACAAAGGGTCAATCGGTCTAACTGTAAGGCTTGTGGCTCAAGGATGAGATCTCAAATGGGCTTTATACCGATACGATTTATATCAAGTTCGGATCGTCACTGACAACCTGCGCGATCGCCCTTATCTTTTCTCCAATTCTCTCCCCCAGCCTTCTCATCTCAAATCCGGTTTCAATACCTCGCTTATTTAAACCGCCATTAATTCTTGTGATGAAAGGGTTTAATCGATTTTCATGAAGGGGTTGTGGCAACCGGATTTAGGATCGGCTCCCCCTGCTCATATCCACCAGAATCTAAAAAACCAACACTTGTCAGCTCTGCGCCTCCCTGCATTCCCCTATTTCCCGTCACCCTCGAATCACTACCACATCTCGATTTCCCGGTGTGGTCGCCATCTCGGTGGTGGTCCGCTCGGCAATCGGGGGTAAATCCGGACGGCGATCGAATATCACCAACCACCCCGTATATAATCCCAACCCCGCTAAATACCCGTCCAACTGCTCCAATCCGGCTTTGAGCGGATCGGGTCGTCCTTGCCGCCACACTTTTAACTCCATCCCCAAGGTGACTTCCCCGTAACGCAAACACAAATCCATCCGTTGGCTACCAATGGCATATTCTCGTTCGAGCGTCCCGCCACCATTGACTACGCGATGTAAAAACGCCATCAATACTAAATGAGGGGCAATCTCGTGGTAGGGCGCACTTTTGAGTAAGGGTTGCCCGTGCTGTCGCCAAAACACGAGAAAGGCTTCGAGCAGTTTCTGGGGGTCGAGTTTCCCCTCTCGGGTGAGCCAACTCGGGGCAATGACGGGCAAGCTATCTTGGGGGCCGCCAGCGAGTACTCTGGGTAAGACTTCTCGGTAAATGGGATTGGCAACACTCAGTCCTCCGGCTCGATTGCGCACCACTAAACCGACATCCACTAAAAACTGTCTGTCGTCACTGGGAATATCCCCCAATTCTCCTCCTGATAAAATCGGTTCGACCACCGCCCGAACTCGGTCTTCGCGCAGCAAACTTGCCAAACTATCGAGATGGGTATCGCGCCGTTGAATGAGAATTTCTTTGGCGGCTTCGATATAACCGACGGTTATGGGTTGAGTGGGGTCGCGGGCTAATTCTTCAACGATTTCTTTGGCAATGGCATTCACCAGCCAGGGTTGACCTTGGGTGAGTTCAAAGGCTCTTTTAATTGCTTCGGGGGTAAAAACTTGTCCGGTTTCGGTGGTGTGTTGTTCGTAGAGTTCGGCGACTTCGTTTTGGTTGAAGTTGCGTAGGGTGAGGGATTTGATTTTGATGTTGAAGGGACTCGAGGTATTGAGGCGCTTGCTACCCCCCGATGCGACTTTGTAATCGCGCACGTCTCGAACGCCAATCAAAGCTAAGGAATGAGGAAATCCTTGTGGGCGGTTGGGGTAACCATTTCTGAGCTGACGCAAGACGGTCAGTAGGGTTTCATCTTGTAGCGCGTCTATTTCATCGATGAAAACCACCAGGGGACGGGGAGACTGCTGCGCCCAATAACTCAAAGCTTTTCCAATGCGCTGTCCGGGAACGGATTGGGGCCAAGGAGGGGGTTGGAGGTCGGCGGGTAGACGAAACTGGGCGGCATTACTCCACGCATCGAGGATGGCCGCTTCTGCCATTCCCGGTTCGTGAGGAAACGCCGCTCCCACCTCCGCCGAGACCATGATGGCATTGTAGTCTCCGCTGGCGGTGAGTTGTTGCGCGAGGGAGAGCATGGCAGTGGTTTTGCCCATTTGCCGGGGGGCGTGGATGACGAAGTAGCCCCGCTGTCCGATGAGTTGAGTGAGTTCGGGCATCCGCGTCAGGGGGGAGAGCATATAGTGGATGTCGGCTTGGCAGGGACCGGCGTTGTTAAACCATTTAGCCATGGCAGGATGGGGGAGGATACTTTTTCGATCTTAAGGGCAACGGGTCCAATGGGGCTTCATACCAATACGAGCTACACCCCACCCCTACCCGAAGCAATCGCGTCGATCGCAAGAGGCTCGATCTTTGTTTCAATTTTCACACCTATGTCTATTCAAACATCACACTCACCTGCTATTAACCTGAGAGCTTGACATCTCTGGGGTTGCGCCACCCTCATTCTACCGCTGTCGATTCTCGGGTTGAGTAGTGAAGGCACACCACGTGCGGCTGATTTGACTTGTAGCTGGGATTGAAAGATCAATATTCCTCAAAAAGCACGCAAGTGCTGTACGCTAATCAATAAGTCAATCCCCCAAAACCCGACACAAGCCTTTGTGTCATCGATGAAAGTCAATGCTTCAACTTTCGCCTCTCAACGATTTCCCTGCAAATACTTGGACGAAGGTGATTTGTCTGAATCTGGTTCATCGGACTGGGTTGGACTTAGACGAGGTTCTCAATCGCCTCAACCGTTTTGGCGCGTCTTACACTCTAAAGTATCAACGACCACCCCATCGTCCCTGCGAGTTTAATCTATTTGCCCACTTCTACACGGCTCCCTTGGAAGAAATACCGCTGACAGAGGAAGAAGAGCGAGGAATTCACGAACTCTTGGATCGGCGCTCGGACGAATGCACCCTCACCATTGGCACGAATCGGGGAGGGTGGCTCGATTTACGAGAACTCATCGAACGCCCCACCCCACCTCCACCACCCAAACCGTCTTGGTATATCGATCCCGAACCTCTCTCGCAGGCGATACTCGATCGAATCGCTATTGCCAAGGGCGATAGCAACCGATAGCTATCGGTCGAGTCGGGATGAAGCCGGTTTGAGCTCGGGTCATTTCTTTATCCTCTGAGGTGTTGGGAACGTCGGGTTCGGTTTCGAGAGGATGTCAAAATGGTAGTAGCCGCACAACTGGGGACGACTGCTATGACCCAAACCGTCGCACCGAAAACTTTTGCCACCCTTGAGGAGTATCTCAGCGATGACAATGAGACTGATGCCCGTTACGAATTGGTCGATGGGATGTTAGTCGAAATGGGAGCGGAGCATCGGTTAAACGAAAAAATCGCCCTGTGGCTGCTAACCCAGTTTCTCCAGTGTGTCCCCATCGATCGGATTGCCCGAGGAACTCAAATTTCCGTTTCCAGCCCGTCTGTCACCGCTCGGAACCCAGATTTGATGGTTTTGACGGCAGAATTAGACCAACTCCTCACTCAGAAAAAACAATCGCTCATCACCCCTGAGATGCCCCCGCCGTTGTTAGTCGTCGAGGTGGTATCCCCCGGAGAACCGGGAACGGACAACTACGATCGCGACTACGTGGAGAAACCACGGGAGTATGCCGAGCGCGGCATACCCGAATACTGGATTATCGATCCCTACCAGCATCAAATTACCGTGTTGAAACTCGAAAAAGGAATTTACATTGAAGTGGGGGTATTTCGCACTGATGAGGCGATCGTCTCCCCCGAATTCCCCGAATTAGACTTAAGTGCAGATCGGGTACTCAATGCGGGACAGTCGGGAAAATAAACCAAACATAAAGACAATCGATCTGCTCGAAAAAATCTTGGGGATTTTAAGACTTTGGATAGGAAAAGAACAACACGTTCTTGGCAAATTGTCGGGTAGGAAGGCATACGTCGCCGTATCCTTCCCCCCATAGAACCGGACTTGACAGTTTCCCATCATCCGGCTCAGACTCCTTTTCCAGAGTGAATGTCTGCGTGGCAGCTTCGATGTATGAGAGATAAATTATCCT
>NZ_JBRJXU010000084.1:0-26442 GCF_057467645.1 Zarconia sp. | reverse complement strand
CCCCAGAACCGACCCCGCAACCAACACCGCAACCAACACCGCAACCCACTCCGACCCCAGAACCGACACCGCAACCAATTCCAGAACCGACTCCAGAACCGACACCGCAACCAATTCCAGAACCGACACCGCAACCCAATCAACCCGGAGAAACCCCAACAGATAATTCTGGGGGTAATGGTTCCGATGCGACGACGGGGAACTCGTTTAGCATGACCCTAACTAACGTAACGGGAACTGCGACCTACGAAGGCAGTTGCGCGTCATGGCAGGGTCAGGATCTCACCCTTTGTCCGGACACGGACAGTTCAATTTCTGCGGTTCCGCCAAACGGACAGTGTACCGGTCAATTTACAATCTCCGCCTTCATCAATGACAAGCTATCTCCATCTCGGGGAACTATCCTCAAGGTCCATGAAGTGCGTCGTGCAAATGGAGAAAACATTTCCGAATCTTGCTCGGTTTGGCTGTCAAATCTCATCAAAGACTGGCGATTTCAACCGGGAGGAACACCGGGATCTATTCCTTCAGCGTGGATTGACATCTCGATCGCCATCGATGAACTCTGAAAACCAAGTCATCTCGAGATCGGGTGGATTTAGAAGCCATCTACCAATGTCGCTTTGTCGTCTGGCATATAATCGGAAATATATTTTAATGGTAGTGAGAAACGGTTTAATTTTTTCTCACTGGGTTTAATAAAGCTTTCGCAATAGAAGTAACCATGATGAGTACAATTTTAGTCGTCGAAGACAGTACCGCTCAAAGAACGATGATTGCCAATCTCCTCAAACATAATGGAATGGATGTCTTAGAGGCTAAAGGGGGCACTGAAGCACTGCAACGCATCCAAAGCCAATGCCCCGATTTGGTAGTACTCGATATTATTATGCCCAATCCCAATGGTTACGATGTTTGTCGCAAAATTAAACGAGATGCGGCAACCCAGCACGTGCCGATTGTCATGTGTTCGTGCAAAGGAGAAGAGTTCGATCGCTACTGGGGCATGAAAATGGGGGCTGATGCTTATATTGCCAAACCCTTTCACCCGGACGAACTCTTAAGTGCAGTTAAGCAGCTATTGACCAGTTAGGGCTTTCAGGGATTAGATATAGCGTAACCCCTGCGCTTTGCTCCGTCCGCAGTTTATTTACACTAGTCGAAGAAATAGGTTTTTTCCGTTAGAAATCTGGTCGAAATCAAAGCTCACATCAATTTCGATACCGAATTCATGCATTTTTTATTCCATTCCCCATTCACTATTCGGAATTTGGAATTCCGAATAGTGAATTCTCCCTTCCCCATGACTGAAAATGTGTAACGAAAAGGGCGCGAACTGCTAGATCTCGAAAAAAAAAGTAAGCGCTCTTCATCAAGATAAACCCCAGAATGAGTGAGTGGGCAGTTTTAGGACAAGTGGTAAAAGTGAATTCCTCCCCGAACAACTGTCCACCCTACGAGTGTATACTTTTTCCCACCCTAAAACTGTTAGCTATTTTTGCTTAAAGCAGCATGAGCGGCGAGAATTACTTCCTCGGTTTCTTCCCAACCCATACATTTATCAGTCACTGAAACGCCGTATTGTAAATCCTCTAAATTGGTGGGTATTTTTTGATTACCGTCTAACAAATTCGATTCGAGCATCATGCCGACTATCGACGAATTCCCAGCTTTAATTTGACCGATAATGTTGTCTAAAACGCTCCCTTGACGCTTGTGGTCTTTGTTGGAGTTCCCGTGGGAGCAATCGATGACAATTCTCGCCGGTAGGTTGGCGGCTTTAAGTTTTTCTTCGGCCGATCGCACTGCAGCTGCATCGAAGTTGGCTTTGCCTCCCCCACCGCGCAAAATTACGTGGGCGTATCCATTCCCTTTGGTGGTAAAAACGCTCACTTTTCCTTGGCGATCGATACCTAAAAAGTTATGGGCTTTTTGGGCCGCTTGCACGGCATTAATCGCGACCTCAATACTACCATTGGTGCCATTTTTTAAACCCACGGGCATCGATAATCCACTGGCCATTTCTCGATGGGTTTGAGATTCAATGGTACGCGCCCCAATCGCCGACCAAGAAATCAGTTCGCTGATATATTGCGGCACGATCGGGTCGAGGGCTTCGGTGGCGGCCGGCAATCCCAATTCGGCAATTTCAAGCAACAGTTGGCGCGCGAGTAACAATCCTTTTTCGATCTCGAAGGAATCGTCCATATTTGGATCGTTAATCAAGCCTTTCCAGCCGACGGTGGTGCGGGGCTTTTCAAAATACGCTCGCATCACGAGCAATAATTGATCGCTTACCCGTTCGGCGAGGGTTTTGAGTTTCTGGGCGTATTCTTTAGCAGCTTCGAGATCGTGAATCGAACAGGGCCCGACAACGATAAATTGACGGGAATCGAGTCCGTCAAGAATATTGGCGATTTCCTGGCGCGATCGCAAGACCGTTTCTTCAGCCACCCCCGTCAGCGGTAACCTTGCTTTAATCTTCTCGGGGGTCAGCAATACTTGAGATCGAGCGATGTGGGTGTCAAGGAGTTTTTGGTGCATAGAGATGGCAGGGGACGAATTCGTAAATATTTTATAGCGATTTATGGCAATGCGCGATCGCCAACGGAGGATCTCCATCCATCGAGCAATTTTTTCAAACCCCAACTCGATGGCTCGCTCGATCGAGAACTCTATGCTCGGAAGTCTTATCTGATGCCGCTTTTCAATAAACCCGACAAGAATGGTCGGGTTTATTTGTCCCCGTGCGCGACCCATGTTACGATGATTTGCCATGTTGACCCGAAGAAAGTTTTAATCCCATGACCCAAGCTATCGACGCGACGACTCACCAGCACACCCACAGCAGCGCCACCTTCGAGAAACTGAAGTGTAAAGAGTGCGGTGCCGAATACGAACTGCAAGCCAAACACGTTTGCGACCTGTGCTTCGGTCCGGTTGAAGTCACCTACGACTACGATGCCCTGCGTCAGCGGGTCAGTCGGGAAACCATCGAAGCCGGTCCTAACTCCATCTGGCGCTACCGTCCGTTCTTGCCGGTCCAAACCGACAATCCCATCGACGTGGGAACCGGTATGACTCCGCTACTGAACGCCCGTCGCCTCGCCCGCCACTTGGGACTCAAGAAGCTTTACATCAAAAACGATGCGGTCAACATGCCCACCCTCAGCTTCAAAGATCGGGTGGTTTCGGTCGCCTTAACCCGCGCCAGAGAACTGGGCTTCTCCACCGTTTCCTGCGCCAGTACCGGGAATTTGGCAAACTCCACAGCCGCCATTGCCGCCCATGCCGGGTTAGACTGCTGCGTGTTCATTCCCGCCGACTTGGAAGCCGGGAAAGTCCTGGGAACGCTGATTTACAATCCCACGCTAATGGCCGTCAAGGGTAACTACGACCAAGTCAACCGCTTGTGTTCGGAGGTTGCGAACACCCACGGCTGGGGCTTCGTGAATATTAACTTGCGTCCCTACTACTCCGAAGGCTCCAAGACCCTTGGATTTGAGGTCGCCGAGCAACTCGGCTGGCAACTTCCCGACCATATCGTGGCGCCGCTGGCTTCCGGCTCTCTATTCACCAAAATTTACAAAGGCTTCCAAGAATTTATTAAAGTCGGCTTGGTTGACGATAAATCCGTGCGCTTTAGCGGTGCCCAAGCCGAAGGTTGCTCTCCCATCGCCCAAGCCTTCCGGGAAGGTCGGGACTTCATTACTCCCGTCAAGCCCAACACCATCGCCAAATCCATCGCCATCGGCAACCCTGCAGACGGCGTTTACGCTCTGGAAGTGGCCCAGAAAACCAATGGAAACATCGAGTCGGTCAACGATGCGGAAATCATCGATGGCATCAAGTTGCTCGCGGAAACCGAAGGTATCTTTACCGAAACTGCTGGGGGCACCACGATCGCCGTTCTCAAAAAACTCGTCGAAGCCGGTAAAATCGATCCGGATGAAACGACGGTCGCTTATATCACCGGCAACGGTCTCAAGACCCAAGAAGCGGTTCAAGGCTACATCGGCGAACCCCTGACCATCGAACCGAAGCTCGATGCGTTCGAGCGGGCGCTGGAGCGCTCTCGCACCCTCGGTCGCCTGGAATGGCAGCAAGTTTTGGTTTAAGCCATTGCCTGTCGCGAATTGGCTGGTGAATTGACTTGGCGAATTGACTCTTGGGGGGACGATGCATTATGTGAGTTCGTCCCCTTAAAAATTGTCAAATTCCAAGCGGCTTCCCGCAAAGATGGCGAGGGTTCGATCGAGAACAATCCTCACCGAAGCGATCGGCGCGACATTCGAGTAGAAACAAGAAAGTAGAGAACGATGTCTGTTAAAGTTCTAATTCCAACTCCCCTACAAAATTTAACCAACAACAAAGCCACCGTCGAGTGTAGTGCCACCAGCGTAGAAGAACTCATCGACGCACTCGAAACGGACTTTCCGGGTATCAAAACGCGGCTATGCGACGAAAACGGCAAACCTCGTCGATTCTTGAACTTCTACGTCAATAGCGAAGATATCCGCTTCCTCGAAAACACAAAAACTCCCCTAGCAGATGGGGATGAAGTCAGCATTGTACCGGCCGTTGCTGGAGGCTGAACCCTCAAGCTTGGGTTACATGGGATAAGCTTTTTGAAGATGCGTTGCCTGAAAGCGACGCATTCTTTTTTTAGGGAAACTTTTCTAGAGCAACCGCCATTACCGTTAGGATATCGGGGATTGCGAGCTGTGTTGAGAGTTTTATAAGTTTATGACAAATAGCAGATAACCTAAAATCTTGAGAATCTTACCGAGGTCTTTCTAGGCAAACTCGCCTTAACCGATGTCCGCGCTGAATAATGGCTGTTGTGACATCAAGCCGGCGACTGTTCTTCGGGTTGGAACTTTCCCCGTTTCGCTAATCGATCGGCAAGTTCTTCCCCTTGAGAGAAATGGGCGATCGCCGTCACCACAGACAAGCCGAAGTAAAAAATCCGCACCCCCCAAATACTCATGGAATAAAGGCTAGATAGCTTCTCCGGTTCGATCTCGATCACGCGATTGATGCGTGCCACCGTTCTTTCTTCTAAGGCTTTGACTTCTTTCATTTCCAATGCATCGACGGGTAAAATCGGATACCGAGCCGTATAGAAGTAAAAGCCGGGAAAGCCGCCTCTCTCCACTTGACTCGTTAGATAGGTATCGGTCGTTTCAATCGCCATCTGATGGCTAATTTGCTCGTTGATGGCGAAATCTCTCACCCAGTCTTCATAACGCACGAAACTGCCCAGCACAAAGATAATCGGCAAGGCAAAAATTAAGAGTGCCGCACTGATGCGACGTCCGAAGATTTTGGGTAGCAGGGCCGTGGCAATGCCCAATCCCATCCCGAAAATCGCAAACACGAGAACATTAAAGAGTTCGGCCACTTCGAGACCGCGAAAGATATCCCCAGCGATTGGCAATTGATAGACTGCGTTTTCCGACAATAGAGCGGAAAACACTTTGATCGGGACGGCCATGCCAAAGGTAACGGCAACGGCAACGACATAAAAAATCGCCCCGACAAAGATTTTCAGCCACCGCAGAACCAGCGGTAGGGGTTTTTGGGTTTTCCCTGGAGTCGCTCTATTGCGGGGGGATGGGGATGTGTCTCGATCGAATAATCGATTGCTTTTGCGGGGGGCAACGGCCGGTAGAGGAGGGGGGGGCGATGGGGTAGAGGGTTCGGGCAGAGAACTCAGCAGTGGAATTTGACCGACAAAAGGGTTGGAGGTAATTTCGGTAGCACCGTCTAGCATCAGCGTTTCTTGCCATGCGGGGCGTTCTAGACCCATACCGTACCCTTCCACGATCGCCCGATGGAGTCCTTCAATCCGGAGTTTTTCGAGACCCTTACGGACAAAATGAGTCATAAACGCCCGATCGGGTGGTTTGGGTGCAGTGGCGACGACACTCAGGCACGCATCGGCGATATTCACGACCACGGTAATTTGTTTCGATCGCAGCGAGTAATTCATCAAAGCGGCGATCGCTTTTGGGTTGCCCTGTTTTGCGAGGGTGAGAATCTTGGATTGGGCCATGGGGCTATATCTGCACAAATGACTCTTTAAAGGCTACACCTTCGATCGCCATTTACCAATATTTTTCGATTTCATCAAGATTGTTAATCATTCGAGATCCTCAACGATCGCACGGCAAAGATAGCTCGAAATCCGGGTCGTTTCGCAACAGTTCGTTATATTAGGACTAAGCTCAAAACCTCTAACAACGCTTATGTTTCTTAACCTCGACCCTCCCTCTGCGTCAATGCAAGGTCTTTCCCAAGAGCGCGACGCACTGATGCAGGTCTTTCAAACCATTGGTGCCGAGAGTTGTCCTCGCGAGTATAACTTTCACATGCACACGGTTTACTCAGACGGTCGCTTGGAACCAGAAGCTTTAATGCAACAAGCCACGGAAATTGGTTTGAAAGGTTTGGCGATTACCGATCACCACAGCGTTGAAGGCTATCGAGTTGCACGGCGTTGGTTGGAAGAGCAACGGCATGGCAATCGTTCTAGCGAAAATCCGCTGCCGATCCTGTGGTCGGGGGTGGAAATTAATGCAGCCCTGCTCGATGTGGAAGTTCACATTCTCGGCTATGGATTCGATCCTAGTGCGATCTGCGTGCAGGAATATTTACAAGGTCATACGGTGACGGGAAAAGCGTACCTTGCCGCTCAGGTTATTGCCGCCATTCACGATGCTGGTGGATTTGCGGTGCTCGCTCACCCCTCTCGCTATCGAAGAGCACCCCAGGAACTGATTCCAGAAGCTGCTCGTTTGGGTATCGATGGATCGGAAGCCTACTATGCTTACAACAATCCCAATCCTTGGCAACCGAGTCCCCGCGAAACCGAACTCGTTCGTCAATTAAACTGTCACCATAACTTATTCGATACCTGCGGCACAGATACCCACGGTTTAAGTCTCTTGAAACGGATTTAGGGGGATTTCAAGCAGGCATCTCGATCGAGGAAATAGAAAACTGTAACACGGAGTACATTTCACCAGTTTGTGAGTTGTCTTGAAGCATGCCTGCCCGATAGTCTGCAGGATTCGGGAGTGCTATTTCTTGCGAAAGTCCCTGGAGAGGGGTGTTTGGCGAAAAATCTGTAAAACGTACGTTGCAAAAAGAAACGCGAACATCAAAAAGCTCGATTGCGAGCATCAAAAGAACCCTGTAGCAGAGGTAACGGTATCAAAGACTGCAACAGGGTTTTTATTGTGTTTTGTATTGAGTTTAGGTCTCGATCGAGCTCAGACACAAGCCTGTGACCATCAAGAATTGCTGAAGATTTACACTCCAACTCCAGTCACCATGATGGCAAAAATTCCCACACTCATGATTACGAGCAGCAGACCCATAATGACAGAATCTGTCAAAGATTTAGAACTTTTTGAAACTTTCATGACTTTTGATACACTTCTTTTCATTCCGATGACTAATCGTATCAATAAGTATTGATAAACCCCAAGAAAAGAAACATTTATTTAAATATTTTTCAAATAAGTTTACATTTTCATGTACAAAATAAGTACTTTTACTCAATAAAACACTTTAGAAATTCAAACTCGAATCAATTTTTAGACAGAGGCGATCGATTACTCCCCATTGCTGGCAGCTTTTGCATTGCGCCGCCACATGTGGGGTTTAATCCGTCGCAGGGCCGAAGCGGGAAATCTGCGATTCCATTCTTCCTCAGAAAGATGAGCGAGTTCGCTGAGTTTTGGGGCGAGGTTATCTGGATAGGGGTGAAACTCGGTAACGTCAGTTCGACTCGCAAATCGTTGGTTCCAGGGGCAAACATCCTGGCAAATGTCGCATCCAGCCACCCAACCCTGTAGTCGAGAAGCGATCGCCTCGGGCAATTCTTCGGCGCGATTTTCGATGGTATGGTAGGCAATGCAACGATTGGCATCCACCACGAACGGTTCGACGATCGCGCCCGTGGGACAGGCTTCCAAGCAGCGGGTGCAAGTACCGCAATGTTGAGTGTGGGGTCGATCGATTTCCAACTCTAAATTCGTCAGCACTTCCCCTAAAAAAACCCACGATCCGAAATCTCGGGTAATGACGTTACCATTCTTCGCAATCCAGCCAATTCCCGCGCGTTGGGCCCAAACTTTATCGGCAATCGGTCCGGTATCGGCATAGTAGCGGGTTTCCACCCCCTCCCCTCGACTGCCAAGCCACAATGCCAGGGCTTTGAGTTTTTTGTGCATCACCCGATGATAATCCCGTCCCCAGCCATATCGGGAAATTTTGGCGTATTCTCGGCCTTCGGGACGTTGGTGGGGAGTGTAGTAGTTGAGGGCAACGCAGATCGCGGACTTCACCCCCGGCATTGCAGCGCGAATGTCCTGGCGTTTGGGATTTTTCATCCAGTCCATTTGAGCGTGGTAGCCTCGATCTAGCCACGATCGCAACCGTTGGGTATCTTCTGCATTTTCGGCATTGACGGACGCAATACCAAACCGATGAAATCCCAGTTCGGTGGCTTTTTGCTCTATTTGATAGCGAGTCACGGGCGATCGCACGTTCGGATTGTTCTGGCTTGAGTTTTCGATTGGGGTTTAACTCGCGTTGAATTAGTTATCGTAGGGGTTAACGGCCGCATTTCCCCTACTCTATTTTCAAGGCGACCGAACCGAACGCCTGAATTTTTACCGGCAGATTTTCGGCTATCCCTAAATTTTAAGCGATCGAAACCGAACGAGCGCAATTTTTTTTTGTCTTAGGATCAATATTAAAGGAAAGCAATTCGATCGAACTTTCCCAACTTCAAGAAAACACTTGATTTTTGGAATGTAGGTGAAACTATGGCTATTATTCGTTGGAATCCCACCCGTGAAATTGATTCGCTGCAACGGGAAATGAACCGTCTTTTCGATCGCGTGATGCCTTCTCATTTCGACTGGGATGCGAATGCACCATTTGTGCCGGCTGCGGAAATGAGCGAAACGCCCGAAGCCGTCCATTTAAAACTGGAAGTACCGGGGATGAAGCCTGATGACTTAGATATTCAGGTGAGTGCCGATTCCGTTTCAATTCGCGGGGAACGTCGTGATGAAACCCAAACCGAAGAGAAAGGCATGACTCGTACGGAGTTCCGTTATGGTTCCTTCGAGCGGGTGATTCCATTACCCGTCCGAGTGGAAAATACTCAAGCCACGGCTGAATACAAAGATGGTATCCTGACGCTCGATTTACCTAAAATTGCCGAAGAGCAACATAAAGTGGTGAAAGTGAATCTGAGCTAATTTTTTGAGTTTTTTCTAGGAGGGCGATCGCCTCAAATTGAGAATCAACAATCGATCGAGCTCCTAGAGAATTGAGTTTAATACTCTAGGAGCTTGATGGAAATCACTTCAGGTTTACGAACACTCAGCGGTACAAACCTGACGGCTTGCGA
Source organism: Zarconia sp. (assembly GCF_057467645.1). Taxonomy (NCBI): domain Bacteria; kingdom Bacillati; phylum Cyanobacteriota; class Cyanophyceae; order Oscillatoriales; genus Zarconia; species Zarconia sp. The sequence goes on along the minus strand of NZ_JBRJXU010000084.1, from coordinate 17,009 downwards.
GAATAGATTGGGAGGCAAGAATTTTTTGAGTTTTTTTGAGGGGGATATAGATCGGTAAGCTGCTTTTTACCCCTCAATTTTTTAGACCTTACTTGAAAACTTTCAAAGCATCTCTGGAATCTTTGAGTAGTTCTTTTTGTTTGTCGTCGAGACTTTGCTTGCTCAAACAAAATCCAGCGATATCTTCAAACATCGGTGCGACTTTATTCCAGCCGTGAGTTTCGACAAGAGTTCCCATCTTATAGCGGATTTGGCTGTAGTATTTAGCAATATCTTTATCCTCGCATTTTTTGAGAAGCTTGAGAATATCACCGACAGTTTTGGAATTCTCGACAAAGTTTTCAGGATTCTTGAAAAAGCCCTCTAACTGTTTCTTTTCCTCAGACGTGAGTTGGTCGGAATCCTGAAAAATAGAAGCCCAAAGCGTCATAAACATAATGACGGTCACGATTAGAAATGAAAACGGCATTGTTTCTCTCCGTAAAAATTGTTGATAGATGAATTGAATACAGATCGTCCATCAGTTAAGCTGCAACCCCATCTTTTTGCAAATTGGATTGCCATCGCGATTGTAATCATCGCAACTGAATTGAGTGCTGAAAAACATTAGATTCAGCACGGTATTCAAAAATAACTTTCGCGCGAAAGATGGGTCTTTAAGTTACACCGACGCAGTTAATGCGCTCCCGATCCATTCAAATACTTTCCCAAAGACGGGATATGAGGAACCTGTTCCTGGTACGCGAGTTATATCCCCTACAGGTTCTATCTTTATTCACACAACGGGTAGAACGAGTGTGAAGTTATCTCAAGTTAATCATTCATGCCATTCAGCTTCATGCCACAGAGCTTCATGCCATTAGGGTTTGTGCCTTTTAAAAGGGGTACGTGATGCAAACCTAATTCTTACTTTTATCTAAAGTGGCTTTTTTGTTCGGAAGATGTCATCCGTAATTATACTGAATTTTTTGAAATTTGCCAAATCTCACCTCAAATACGAGTGAAAACTCGTGGATTCGAGGGATTTCCAACTTCATTTAATGTTATGAAATCTTAAAAATCCAGTTAGTTTGCCCCTAATTGCTTTAGAACTATAGTTTGCCAAAATCGACGATATTTTAAAGCACCCGATCGGGGTACTTTGAATGAGGTATATTTGACGAACGTTCGAGAAAGATCGGCGTGAAGTTTATGGAAAAACCGTTCAAATCTTCCATGGGTCTCGATTGCACCATCTCCGATTTGCGCTCGATCTTCTACCGAATCGATCGCGAATTTCTCCGATCTCGATCGAGTGTCAGGGAAGCGTTTGAAATTGAGTGCAAGACTTGGAGTTGTGAAGATCGACAATCTGAATTTGCTTCAGTTGAATGTCAAGTGCGGAAGCCCCCATCCGGAGTTGCTGTAACTCAAGACGCAGAAGACATTACTATATATAATTAACCGTAGCCTATTTAACAAAAGCCTTTCGCGCAAGGAAATATCGCGACTCTGCCTCCCTCGTACTTTTTAACCCATTTGTTTTGTTGCGTCCATCAGGTATAGAACTGCCGTGTTAAACACCTTTATTGCTGACTTCCGGATCGTCTTCGATCGCGACCCTGCTGCCCGAAACGGATTAGAAGTTCTCTTTTGCTATCCGGGGTTGCAAGCGCTCCTCTTCCATCGCTTCGCCCATTGGTTGAACGCGATCGGGATTCCGTTTATCCCCCGCTTCATTTCTCACATTTCCCGGTTTTTGACGGGAATCGAAATTCACCCCGGTGCCACCATCGGCAAAGGCGTCTTTATCGATCACGGGATGGGGGTGGTGATTGGCGAAACGGCAATTCTCGGTGATGGCTGCCTGATTTACCAAGGCGTCACCCTCGGCGGAACCGGCAAAGAAAGTGGCAAACGCCACCCCACCCTCGGCGAAGGCGTCGTCGTCGGTGCGGGGGCAAAAGTTCTGGGGAACTTGTACATTGGTAACAACGTCCGCATCGGTGCGGGGTCGGTGGTGCTGCGAGATGTACCCTCCGATTGCACGGTGGTGGGGGTTCCCGGTCGCGTGGTCTACCGTTCCGGCGTGCGGGTCAATCCCCTAGCGCACGCTCAGCTTCCCGACTCCGAAGCGGCCGCCATTCGCTCTTTAGTCGATCGGATCGAATCCTTGGAAGAAGAAGTGCAACACCTGAAAAACCAGCAACCGAAGGTAGAAGCCCTCGTCTCCGCTTGCAACCTCACCGAAAAAGCACCCACTTGCCGCCTGGAAGATAAAACCATCAAAGAATTTTTAAACGGGTCGGGCATTTAAGCGATTTAAGCTACTTCAGCGATCGAACAGTCCATGATAGAAGTCGAACAGCTCAGCAAAATCTACGGCATTACCCCCGCCATCGAAAATGTGACGTTTTCGGTCGAAGAAGGAGAAATTCTGGGCTTCCTCGGTCCCAATGGGGCGGGAAAAACGACGACGATGCGGATTTTGACCGGGTTCTTGCCGGCAACAACGGGAACGGCGCGGGTGGCGGGATATGACGTTCACGATCGCTCCATGGAAGTGAGGCGGCGCATCGGTTACTTGCCCGAAACCCCTCCCCTCTATCCGAGTATGACGGTGGAAGGATTTTTGCATTTTGTCGCCCAGCTTAAAGGGATTGCGGCCGGAGATCGTGCCACCCGAGTCAACATCGCCCTCGATCGCTGCGGCTTGTCCGAACGGCGAAAAAGCGCGATTCGCAAGCTTTCCAAAGGATTTCGCCAGCGGGTGGGAATCGCCCAGGCGATCGTTCACGATCCGCCAGTGATTATCCTCGACGAACCGACGGTGGGTTTAGACCCGCGCCAAATTATCGAAGTGCGCGAACTGATCAAAAGTTTGGCCGGGGAACATACGATTATCCTTTCAACCCATATTTTGCCGGAAGTGCAGATGACCTGCGATCGGGTGGCAATTGTCAAACGGGGTCAGGTGGTGACGACGGATTCGATCGAGAACTTGATGGGTCGCCTGACGGGAAGTATCGCCTATGAAGTGGAACTCGAAGGCGACGTACCGGGGGTGGAAGCGGCGGTCAGTTCGTTTTTGAAGAATTTGCCCGGTGTCGAGTCTGCCGAAGTCCTCACTGACCGCAGCCTCAGGGGCAATCGCTACAAATTTCGCGTCACGGCAGAACCGGGAGTGGAACCGGGCCGCGCGATCGCCGATGGGGTGGTGGAAGCAAAACTGGGGTTGTGCGAAATGCGCCGAGTTCGGGCCAGTCTCGAAGATGTATTCTTAGAGCTGACGACGGAAGAGACTCCCATGGCAGAAGACCCGCTCGAAGACTCCCCCATGGCGGAAAACCAGCACAAAGAAACCCCCATGGCGGAAATTCAAGAAGATATATCTCCCGAACCGGAGACCGTCGAATCCGAAGCCGATCGAGCTGAACGTGACGATCCATCGGTAGAATCGACAGAGGCCATCGAGGACAACGAAGGCGATCGCACCTAACGGGGAATTACAGCAGAGAGTCAAAAAGCCTATGGGTATTGTTGTTGCCAATATTATCGCGATTTATCGCAAAGAACTGCAAAGCTATTTTGCCTCTCCGTTAGCTTGGGCGATCGCGAGTATTTACTGGCTCATTTCCGGTTTTTTCTTCTTATTCTTGCTTTTGGGCCCCAGCGGGATTCTCGCTCAAATTGCCATTCGAGAACAGTTAGGAATCGGCAATCCAGTGGATGTTCCCTATCAGTTTCTGCAGTTTTTTGCCAACGTGATGGGTTCGCTGTCGCTGTTTTTCTTGCCCATGCTTTCGATGGGATTGTATACCGAAGAACGCAAGCAAGGGACCCTGGAATTACTGGCCACTTCGCCGATTACAAACTGGGCGGTGGCAACGGGAAAGTTACTGGGGGTGCTGACCTTTTTTGCCACCATTAGCTTGCCGTTTTTAATCTATGAGGCGATCGCCTTTAGCGATGCGAGTCCCGCGCTGCCACTCACCATTCCGCTAATGGGTTATTTGGGGCTAATTTTACTGGCTGCCAGCGTCTTTTCTTTGGGAATGTTCGTATCATCGCTGACAGATAGTACGATATTTTCGGCAATTTTAACCTTTGTTCTGGTTTTCTTTTTGTGGATATTTCGGGATATCGCGGATAATTCAGAAGGGGTTGCGGGACAATTACTCAGTCACCTTTCTTTGCTCAAACATTACTCGAATTTCACCCAAGGACTTATCGATACGGGCAGTATTCTCGTCTTTGCAAGCTATATCTTCTTAGGAATTTTCTTGACTGCCCAATCGATTGAAGCTCTGAGATTCGGACGAAGCTAGGGAAAGTGATAAGCGATAAGCGATCGGTTATTTTCGTGTTAGATTATAAAGTTCGATCGCTTCTCTAATTTCATGGTTGTACTGAGTTGGATATGAAGACCAAAATTACGGGTGGTAAGTTTGTAAAAAAATATTGGCAATACCTATTTTGGCTCGGACCCATTTTAGGGGTTGCCGGACTCTCTGCCGGTGCGGTGTCCGGTGAGTGGCTTCCCATTCCCATGGCTTTCATTATTGCGGGAGCAGTTATCGTTGGCTGGTGGTTAATTTATCGCATCAGTACCACCCAAGGTTTTTGGTCGCGGCGCTCGACGGAAGTGGGAACCAACGCGCTAATTTCTACCCTTTCGATCGTGGCAATTTTGGGTCTGATTAACTTTTTAGGGTATCGCTATTTTCTGCGCTTCGACCTCACGGAAAATCAACAGCTCACCCTGTCTCCCCAGTCGGAACGAGTGGTGAGAAATCTGGATCGATCGGTCAAAATTTGGGTGTTCAGTCCCCAAAAAAGCAATACCGATGTGACCTTGCTTGAAAATTACCAACGTCTGAGTCCGGCGAACTTCAGCTACGAGTACGTAGACTTGCAACAAAAACCGGGACTCGCCGAACGGTTTGAGGTCAACCAGATTGGAGATGTGTTTCTGGAAACGGGCGATCGAAAACAGCTTCTGCAAAATATTCAAACCGATGGAATTTCCGAAACCACCCTCACCAATCGCCTCGCCGGGCTTATTAGCGGCCAACAGCCGATCGCCTATTTCGTCCAAGGTCACGGAGAACAATCCCTACAAGGCGAACGCGGTGGCATCTCGGTTGCGACTCAAGCCTTAGAAGGTGCGGGTTACGGTATCGAACCGTTAAATTTGGTCGAAGGAGGCGTTCCCGACGATGCCTCGCTGGTGGTGGTTGCCGGACCGACATCGAAGCTGTTCGAGTCGGAAGTAAAGGCACTCCAAGCCTATCTCGAAGACGGTGGCAACCTGCTGCTGGCCCTCGATCCAAATTCCGATTCGGGACTCCAACCCTTACTCGATGACTGGGGAATTAAGACCGATAACCGCTTTGCCGTCGATCCCGATCGATGGGTGGAAGGATTTGGCCCCCAAGCACCACTGGTCGTCGATTATGGCGAGCATCCCATTACCCAAGATTTTGGGGAAAACTTCTCCCTTTATCCGTTGGTGCGATCGTTTGAAATTGAAGATATCGAAGGGGTTGATGTCGCGCCGTTGCTGTTTACCTCCGATGCGAGTTGGGCCGAAAGCAATCTCGACCAAGGTCCGGATTGGAAGTTCGATGCCACCGGAAAGGACGATATTAAACCCGATCGACGCGGTCCTCTGGTGTTGGGAGTGGCGTTGAATCGAGCGGTGGAAACCGAAACGACGCCAACTTCTGACACCTCCAAGGAAACCGAGGCAACGAAATCGGAAACAGCGGAGGCGGAAGCCACCGATACCGAAGCCACTGAAACAGAAGCAACCGAAGCTGAAGTCGCCGAAGAAGCCGAAACCACCGAATCCGAAACAGCAGAAACGGCGACGGCAGACTCTGTAGCTACAGAGTCTGAAACCACCACCGAATCCGAAGCCGCAGAGTCTGAAACCACCACCGAATCCGAAGCCGCAGAGTCTGAAACCACCACCGAATCCGCGACGGCAGAAACGGAAGTAACCGAAGCCGAAACTACCACCGAATCCGAAACGGCAGAAACGGAAGTAACCGAAGCCGAAACTACTACCGAATCCGAAGCCGCAGAAATTGAAACTACTACGGAATCCGAAGCCACTGAAGAAGCCGAAACAGCACAAACGGAAGTGAGCGAAGCTGAAACTACCACCGAATCCGAAGCTACAGAGTCTGAAACCGCAGAAACTGAAGCCACCGAAACCGAAGCCTCCAAGGAATCCGAAACCACAGAAGAAACCAAAGAATCTCGCTTAATCGTGTTGGGAGACTCAGACTTTTTCACCAACGGATTGTTTGACCAAGTTCCGCTCAATGGGGATATGTTTATCAATTCGGTGAATTGGTTGAGTCAGGACAACGAAGAACTGCTCTCGATTCGACCCAGAGAACCGAACAATCGAACGCTGCCGATAACGCCACAGCAAGCGCGAATTTTAATCGCGACGATCGCCATCTTTCCGGTGATGGGATTAGCCGCTAGCGGGGTCATTTGGTGGGGTCGCAGGTAGTGGGATCGAGTTCGGTTCAAAATGGATCGTGCTGATAGACGATGTAATTCACGAACGATGAAATTTAAGAAATCGACTCAAATTTTGTTTGCTTCGGCTTTAATTTTGGCAACGGGTGTCGCCGTCTACGAAGGCACGATCGCACCCGACCGCCAAGCGGCAAAATTATTACAACAGCAGGTTTTTAACTTTGAAGTCGATCGCGTCACCACCTTAACCGTGAAAACGCCCGAACGCACGTTAAAATTCGATCGACTGCCACCGGAGGAAGATTCCACCACACCTCGCTGGCAATTTCAGGTTGTTGAAGCATCCGACGAGTCGGAAATTCAAAAAGACCCGATTCCGGCGAAAGAAGCCTATGTCTCGTTTTTGCTCGATGCGCTGGTTAATGCCAAGAGCGATCGCATCCTGACGGTAACCCAAAGCGAACTCGGAGAATACGGCCTTGACGAACCCCAGGCGATCGTTGAGGTCAAACTCGATGATGAGACCCCCCATCAAATTCAGTTAGGAGAACGAGATTTTAGCGAAAGTCTCGTTTATGCGATCGCCGATATCCCGACGGAAGAGACGACAGATTTATCGGTTTTGCTCGTCTCGACGAATTTAGAGAACGGTATCAATCGATCGCTCTCGGAATGGCAGGCTGACGAAGAAGAAACCTCCAAACCCCAACCAACTCCCGCTGAGGATGAAGCCACGGAGGAAACGCCACCAACCCCCGAACCCGATGCATCAGAATCCCCACCGGAAGACTCAGATTCCCAGGCCACTCCCACAGAGGATGAAGCCATAGAAGAAACACCACCAACCCCCGAAACCGATGCATCAGAATCCCCACCGGAAGACTCAGATTCCCAGGCCACTCCCACAGAGGATGAAGCCACGGAGGAAACGCCACCAACCCCCGAACCCGATGCATCAGAACTCTCACCGGAAGCCTCAGATTCCCAGGCCACTCCCACAGAGGATGAAGCCATAGAAGAAACACCACCCGATCGAACTGAAGCCACTCCCACAGAGGATGAAGCGACAGAAGAAATAGAAGCCAGTTCCGAATCAGAACAAACGCCAGAAACCCAAACCCCTGAAACGACTCCAAACCCTGAAGAATCGGGAAATTCCGAGTTACCGTCTGAAGCGTCTTCAGAGCCTTAAAAGTAAAACGGCATCAAAAACTTGATACCGTTTTTAGAAAGGCTTGGTAAATTTTTGTGACTTTACCCAATATTAAATATTTTCAACGAAGGTAAAGCAATATAACTTAGCGCCTGATATCTTTCGCCATTTTCCGGAACATATCCATGCTCGTATCCGGAGTCACGCGGGGAGCACTGGAGGTCGGAGTGGTGCTAGGAGTTTCACTAGCAGCGGGGCTAGGAGTTTCGCTAGCAGCGGGGCTAGGAGTTTCTATAGCAGCGGGGCTAGGAGTTTCGCTAGCAGCGGGGCTAGGAGTGGTGCTAGAGCTGCTACCGTTGCTAGAAGCCGTGGTAGACTCCGACGAGGAGCTGAAGGAGAAGGAGGATGGAGTAAAGGAGGATGGAGTAAAGGAGGACTGAGTAAAGGAGGAGCCGGTGCTGTATTGAGGATCGGCGGTGACAGTATCATCCGTTGCAGACACGGATTTGGTGATTTTCATGCCACCTTCCTCAACGTTCTTATACTTGGCATAGGTTCGCCGAACCCGCTTCACCGTGCGCATGTAGTCGATATCGCCTAAGCTCTTAGAATCATCGGGTTCGAGGAAGAAAGAATCTGCCATGATTTTCTCCTTAGAGTTCTATGTATTTTAGTATCGTTATGTTAAATATTATCAGAAAGTATTGAATTTGAGTGCTAGAAAACTAATGAATTGCCAATTTGTTGGAGACATGCTCGATCGTGTTGGCTTGTCTCGACTAACATATTGAAAGTAGAATTAAAGATCGTGTCGAACAAAACCCCAGCCCATGCCAAAACTTAAAACCCGCAAATCTGCCGCCAAACGCTTCAAAGCCACCGGTAGCGGCAAGAAAATCGTCCGTCGCAAAGCGTTCAAGAACCACTTGCTCGAACATAAGAGTTCTAAGCGCAAGCGCGATTTGAGCAATAAGTCCACGGTCGATCGGCGCGACGAGGCAAACGTCCGCTTGATGATGCCTTACATGTAGACCCGATCGAGACTTAGATTCAGCTCGCGCGGGTCTACAGATTTAGATTCTCAAGGTCTTGTAATTCTCAACGTAATTTTAGGAGAACCCTTACCATGACAAGAGTCAAACGCGGTAATGTCGCTCGCAAGCGCCGCAAAAAAATTCTCAAACTCGCCAAAGGATTTCGAGGAACTCTCTCGACGAACTTCCGCACCGCCAACCAGAAGGTCATGAAGGCGCTGTGCAATGCTTATCGCGATCGCCGCAAGCGCAAGCGGGATTTCCGCCGCCTGTGGATTACCCGCATCAACGCCGCATCTCGTCAGAACGGTTTGAGCTATTCCCAACTCATCGGTCATCTCAAAAAAGCCGACGTGCAAATCAACCGGAAGATGCTCGCTCAACTAGCCGTTCTCGACCCGGATACGTTTGCCAAAGTGGTTGAGGTTGCCAAACAAGCCTAACTGCCGATACTTAAAAGGGAGGAGGTTCGCAGATGGTACGACCTATCGGTTCTCGATTCTCGATTCTCCCATCGATTTTGCGCCTCTGTCTGGGTTTTGTACTTGCGATCGCCCTGGCAGGGGTGCCGTTCTTGGCGCGTGCGTCCGATCCACCGGCCGCTTTAGAGGCAATCCAAAGCCGAGGGCATCTCACCGTCGCCGTGAAAGATAACTGGTCGCCACTGGGGTTTCGCGATCGCACCGGCGAACTGCAAGGATTGGAAATCGATCTGGCACGGGGGTTGGCTGAGGAAATATTGGGCGATCGCGATGCGGTGGTTTTTCAACCCGTCTCCAATCGAGAACGATTGCGGGTGGTGATGGATGGGGAAGTGGATTTGGCGATTGCTGGCGTGACGGCAACTCGGGTTCGATCGCGCCTTGTGGATTTTAGCGGACCCTACTATTTCGACGGGGTCACCTTTGTGGTGTTGGATGGGACGGCGCAAGAACCCGCCGATCTAGCCGGTGCAACCATCGCCGCCATTGACGGATCGACCACCGTCGCTGCCGTACGCTACTTCATCTCCAACCCCAACTTGGTTGCCGTGGACTCCTACGAAGGAGGAAAAGCCCTCTTAGAGGCGGGAGAAGTGGATGCCTTTGCCGGGGATACGACCGTTCTCGCCGGATGGGTACGCGAGTTTCAAGATTATCGCTTGCTTCCCTTCCAACTCTCCCTCGAACCGTTGTGCGTGGTGATGCCCAAGGGATTGCAGTACGACGATTTGCGACAGTCAATTCGCGGTATCCTCGAAGACTGGAGAGCGACGGGATGGCTGCGGGAGAAAGCAGTAGAGTGGGGGTTGCCCTTACCGGAAACTGGGGGAGCTGGGGGAGCGGGGGAAGCTGGGGAAGCTGGGGAGGCAGGGGGAGAGTGAATGGACAATTGACAATTGACAATTGACAATGGGTCAGTCGCGACGCTAAATTCCTTCTCTTTTGTCCTCCCATCCCCCCTCACCGCGTCACCGCGTCACCGCGTCACCGCGTCACCGCCTCCTGCCCTCCCCCACACCCTACACCCCACACCCTACACCCTACACCCCACACCCTACACCCTACACCCCACACCCCATTCCCCGAACTGACGTGAAGTGATAAAAAGTAATAAAAGAGTGACGATCGCACCGCCCGATCGTGGGAATCTAGAGAGCGGACGATTTGAGCGTCAATTAACAAGACATTTAATAAATCACGACTGCTAATTGCGATGGATACTAATCTTGTAACGATTTATCTCGTTATCTTAATTGTGTTGTTGGGCGGTTCGGCGATCGCCGTTCTGCGACAAATTTTTAACACCCGACGCACGGAAGGTCGGCTGTCGAAGTTAAAAAAGATTACGTCTAAAGGGGAAGGAACGGCACAGGACTTTTACGAATTGGGGAGTATTCTCCTGGATAAAAAGCTCTATTCTCAAGCGATTATTCAATTACAAAAGTCCCTCAAATCCAAAGATATGAAAGGCGATGACAATCAAGCAATTGTTTATAACGCCCTCGGATATGCCTATGCCGCTCAAGAACAGTACGATTTGGCGATGCGCCAGTATAAAGAAGCGTTGAAATTGCAGCCGGCATATCCCGCCGCCCTGAATAATTTAGCCTTTACCTACGAGCGCAAAAAACTTGAATCTCAGGCGCTAGAAGCCTACGAAAAAGTTTTACAATACGAGCCCAAAAATGCGATCGCAAAAAAACGGGCGGCATCCCTGAAGCGGCGATTGGTTTCGACGGAAGGATAAGTCGATTGGGGATAAAATCGATCGCTCTCGAGACCGGCGATTAAAAAATTGCGATCGGGGGCGATTTTGGGGCGATCGGTTTGCTACAATTTCGAGCGAATCTATAGCCCCAATCCCTCAAAGCCCATGACGACAGCAACTTCTTTTGCCAATGCCCCCGACCTCTGCGGGGATGACTACGTGGTCGTGGGTTTAGCGACTTGCTTCATCCGCGAGGAAGGGGAAACCCATCAAGTCCAAATTCTCGAACCGATTCCCTCTGCCGCCCTGGAAACGATTCTCAAAAAGATTCCCACCTCCTACCAATTTGCCTACGCCGCCACGTTAGGGGAAATTCTCGCTGGAGACGAACCGCAGCGTCCCTCAGCGTTTCCCGAAACTGCTCAGTTTTGCGATGACTTTGCCGATCGCGCTTTTTCTGCAACCCGCACTTACAAGAGTCGTCCCGAGGCCCAAGTTCACATTCCCCTGGGGAAGACCTTCGACGATCTCAATTATTCCCTCGAACGCAAGCGAGTCCTGAATTCGGATAATATCGTCACCAGCGAGGATAACGTCAAACAGCACTCCCACACTCATAAAGTGTTGTAAGTTGGGTGAGGGGTGATGAGGGCAATCTCCATAAGTAACCCTTGCACTGCGATATGATATGGACTCCGATCGATCGCCCTTCTTCCCCAAAAACGATGGCCTAGATGCGTAGCCGCTTATTCCTGCGCTTCATTTAAGGCTTCTTGGTAGAGGTTTCGGCTAATCCACTTTCCACTGGTAATGAGTCGATCTAAGATCGGTTTAATATTAGGAATAATACCTCTATCTTTGGCTAACAGTAATGTTCCAATCGTACCAATCACTGCTAGATTCCGTGATTCTGCTACGATTCGAGCAGCTCGATCGTCAATGAGGATTTGAGTCGCATTCAATTCTTCTGCTAAAACGATCGCCGCACATTCACCCAAATCTAAACCCGTACTGGTTTGCAAGCTCAAAACTTTTTGAGGAATGCCGATCGAACGAGTTTCAATCCAATCAACTGAGGGAACGACTGCGACTGCGGGATGGTTTCCTGTGGTGACTTCTCGATAGACTTCTTGGGGAATAATCAACTTTCCAAAGACATCTCTCAATAGATTAAGCTGCCCGATTTTTGCGAGTTCGCTCAGGGGTGTGGTGTCTGAGACAATAATCATGGGTTGTTTTGCTCGAAAGCCTGTTTAGCTCGAGAGACCTGTTGTCTGAGTTGGTCTTGAGTTAGGGTATCGTCAAATGGAGAGATTTGGTAAAAGCTCATGCGATCGAAAATTTCAACGCGGGGAATATTGAGGATTCGGGCAGCGCGTCCGCTAGAGATGATACCATGTCGCAGCAGGGTCATGACATATGCTTCTTTGGCCTTGGATTCGGCTTCTTGGTGGATGGCGTCGGGAATATGACTCAGTTGAAGCGTGAATTGAACTGGGGTGAAGGTGGGCTGAATGGACATGGTTTTGGGTTCATCAATGCAATATTACTTTGATTGTATCAACGGAGGCGATCGCGATTGCTTGATGTGGTTGGTTCGAACAGAAGACTCTTATCGATACTGCGATCGCGATGGAATGATGAGTTTGGGAATTTTATCAATGCGATCGCAATAACGTATGACGAGTATTCGGAATTCGAGATAGTTGCAAACAGAGTAGCAAATTTACTCTTGTAATGAATTTAGGAACTTAACTAATTCAGGCAAGTCATTCTGAACAACATCCCAAATTGTCTCCAAATCAATGCGATTATAGTCATGAACAACAATATCTCGCATTCCGGCAATTTCTTTCCAGGGAATTTGTGAGTGTCTTGTTTTAAACTCTGCGGATAAACGTTTGGTGGCTTCACCAATTACCAAAATACGCCGAAGAACAGCATCTTGCTTTTCATCGTTGAGCTGAAACTCTTCAAAGCGGACTCCTTTTGTGTAAGCGAGAATTTTTTCGATTGCTTCGACAATATCGAAAAGTGATTCTTTATCCCGGGTCATAAATGACGATCGCTGAGTTTAAGATATTTTGACGGCGGATGTAATTGGAACTGGTTAAAATTGCGGTTTTACTGACGAGATCCACATTTCGGTGAAACAGAGCTTCCAGTTCCTGTTGCATCCGAACTTGCAGAATTAAATTTCGACGTGCATTCTGTCCGTAGGTAAATAAGACGTCAACATCGCTAGGATTGTCTCCATGAAGGCGGAAATCGTCCCGCAAAATAGAGCCAAACAGAGCAAACTCTCGAATCTGCCATTTTTGGCAAAACTCAGCAATTTGTTGGGGGGTGGCATTGAGTCGAACGTACAAATTTTTAAGAGAAATTGACCGATCGATATCCTTAATTTTTAGCATGGATTGGGGATTCTCTGTCATAGACACGATCTCTACTGTAGGATGATGGTGTATCGTTATTTTTTCACCGACCTTTTTGATTGTATCAACGAAAAAGATTTAGAGATTTCGTCGATGCAGCGGAAACCGGGTTCTCCTTGAAGGAGTTGTCCGGCTTCTTCATTCAAGATCGAACGTCTTCTGTCTTACCCAACAGAAAATTCGGTTAACTTGCGCGCGTTGGGATCGTGATAACCCAGAACAATTTTATGTTTGGGGATGCCCAACTGTAGGAGTTCGTTGGCAACACCGGATTCGGTTCCATCATGTTGAATCCAAATCTTATCGTTTTTAATATCGATATGAATCAGGCAGCTAAAAATTCGACGATCGCCTTCCCATCCAATCGTAACGAGTTGGTAATGGTCTCCCTTAAGATCGAAGATTGTGAATTGTTCGACTTCACCATAGGAGGGTTTAAATTGGTTGTGTTGGCAGAGAATTTGCTGAATACATTGGCGATAGCGTTCTAGGGAAGCCATTGCACGATTACCTCGCGATCGGGGTCAAAAATAAGTCGCTTTACTTGATATTCTAAGATACTGGGCTGGGCGAGTTCTCCAGTCAAAAAGTTTCGATAGACTTTTGAACAGTAGGCGATCGCCTATATCCCGCTCCTGCACCGGAGATAGGTTGGGGAATTTTATCGATGCGAGGACATTCACTCAAAACTACGCGATCGCATATCCGGTGTGTTGCCGAACGAAGGGAGGATGAAATGCCAGAACGATTCGGTCTTTGGGGATACCGGCTTCGACGAGTTCTGCAGTGATGCTATCTTCGATGCCGTCGTAATGTATCCACAACTTATCTTCCCGGATTTCGACATGAACTAGACAGCCGTGTACTCGGCGTTGGTCTTCCCAACCTTCGTGCATCAGGAGATAATGGAGGCGATCGCGACTGAGCACAACATAGGTACTAACCTCTCCATAGCAGTAAGGAAGATCGGCATGGTACTGGAGGATTTGTTCGAGAATCGCCCCCCATTGCTCTACGATATCCATTGAGTAATTTCCTCTGTTTTTGGATCGAATACGATTAAACGAAAACCGGGTTCTTCTCGTAGAATATGTCCGTCTTACCCTTGCTTTTCTTTCTCGGACAAGGTTATATACAAGTTTAAGGCTTGGCGAATGTGATAACTTTGACTTTCAGCTTGGGCATTGAGCCAAGTTTTTTGTTCTCGCGTCACTTTCACGGTGATGGCGACAGTTTCACCGGGTTTATCGGGTGCAGATCGATCGGGCAGCTTGGCAAGGGTGTTTGGATGGCGACCTCTGGGATACTGAGATTTTTGACTCATTTTCTTGACGTATACCTCAGAAAGCGTTAGTATGAATTTTGCATTCATGCAACAGTTGCACATCAGTAGTGTAGCAACCCTTGGCATACGGGAATATTGGAGATGACTCAACCTCAAAACTATTTGGATTTTTTTGATTCTCAAGATAATCCGGATCGATGTGCGGCTCAAATGGGATTATCGGGAATTGAATCGAGTCAGGAAGTTATCGATCGCGGGAGTGATGAATTCAAGCAAGAGACGAGAAACTCTTCTCGGCAGTTGGCTGGAGCAATGAAAGCGAAAGGGGCGAGAAATTATGCCCAGGTGAATCGAACCATCAATGAAAATTTGTTTGGTTGTTCTACAGAAGAACTTTTCGAGCGGACTCACTCTCGGAAATCCGATCGGGGGGATTTACCGAAAACTGCGCAAAAAGCACTCCAGGAAACGAACAATGCGACTCGTGGTGAGATTGAGGTGTACGATTCGACGGGAAAGCTTCGACGAGAAGTTGAATCGGAGTGCTGTCAATTGGCCGAGCGAAATGCCCAACAGAAACGTCAAGGTTTTGGATGGTAATCTATGAATATCGATCGACTGCAAGAATCTGTTCGAGCGAAGTTTCATTCTCCTGGAGAAGATCCTATTGAGGCTTGGAAAGCAGCTTATATTCGATGGTGCGTCAAGCAATTGGATGAAGATTACGGTACGTTAGATGGGATTTACTGGGGAGCGTTGAATCCAGAGGCGATCGATCCGGACTTTCCCGATGTGTTTGAGGCGATGAGCGATCGGGTGCTGGCAGTGTTTGTGCGGGAGAAGGCAGATGCGATCGAGCGACTTAAGGATGGCATCGAGCAGTTGTTTGAGGGGAAAGAAGCCTTGGGACGAGAACTCTTTTTGGATGGGTTGAAGGGAATTCAGATTTTGGAGCGATTTTTGCGATCGGAGTCTGAGGTTTCCCAATCCGAACTCAGGGAGTTGTCTTTGGCGCTGAATCGGGTGTTGTGCGAGTTTGCGATCGCGATTGCTTGATGGGTTGGAGTATCTCAATCAATACGATCGCAGTGCGGTTTCTGGGATTTGAAATTCGTCGGCGATTTGGATGAGGGGGGTTTGGCTGAGGTCTTGGTATTTTTGTTTGTAGCCGGAGGAATCGATCGACCATTTGGCGAGTTTGCCGTTGGGGTGACTCCAGAGTAGGTCGTAACCGTTATCGAGTTGACGGATGGCGATGAATTGATGAATCCAGGGGAAACGCTGGGGGGTGATGTTGCCGGTTTCGTCTTTGAGATAGAGGGGAGGCTGGTCTTCGGTTTCGAGGAGGTAGCCGTAGTGACCGGTGGTGAGGTGGATGCCGGAGTTGGAGAGGGGTTGGGACTGGAGTTGTTGGTATTGTTTTTCGAGTTTTTGCAGGCTGCGAAATCGGTAGGAGAAGAGGCGGGGATGGTAAATATCGGCGATGGGGGGGAGGGTTTGGCTGTGTTGTTGGAAGTGGTTGAAGTGGGGGTGGTTGGGTTTGAGGAAGAGGAAGGTATTTTGGGCGTACCACCATTTTACGTCTGGGGAGTTCCAGAAGAGGGGGCGAAAGAGGTCGAGGCAGTGGTAGCCCCGATCTTCAAACAGCGACATCCAGTAACTTTGCTTTTGTTCGTTGATGTGGTGGGTTCCCCCTTGTCCGGGAATGGCCGCACCAAAGACGATTAAATCGGAGGCTTGGCAAAGGTCTTGGATGAAGGTTTTGGCGCGTTTGGGGGGGAGGTGTTCGGCGACTTCCAGGCTGAGGGCGAGATCGAAGGTTCGATCGAGGGAAATGGGGTGTTGCAGGTCTTGCAGGTGGTAGTCGATGGTTTCTGGGTTGAGCTTTTCGGGTTCGATCCAATGACCGTCAATCCCTACCAGGTCTGGGATGCCGAGTTCCTGGGCCGCGGTCAACCAGGTACCGATGCCGCAGCCGAAATCGACGAGGGAGTTGGGTTGGTAGAGCTTGAAGAAGTATCCTAAGATGGCTTTGGCACTTTGGAGAGAGCCGTCGGACTGCGCGTTGTAAAAGGTGCGATCGTAGGGATTTTCAGGATTTTTAGCTAATATATTTTGAGTAGTGTTCATTTGCATACTCAATTAATAACTCTTTATTCTCTACACGAACACCAATGTCATTATTATCACGCCTCTCTAATGCTAGAAATTCAACTGTGCCAACGTTATTTGAAAGTATCTCGTTCACTGCATGAGAGACACCACAGTTAACTACTGTCAGTGCAATAAAGCTTGTATAGCAACCGCCAAGGCGGTTAGGACACTAAACGAAGGACATATTCGATCGCATCTCGTAAACAATTAAACTGATGGAGTTGTTTGCGGATACGACTTTTCAACCAAGACCAGCACTGTTCAATTTTGTTGAGGTCTGG
>NZ_JBRJXU010000083.1:0-95524 GCF_057467645.1 Zarconia sp. | reverse complement strand
TGAGATGGGGAGATGGGGAGATGGACTTGATATTCATTCCCCATTGCTCGCCACATTTCGTTCGCCTGCGCCTGACGTCGATCGAAAAAATGTGTTGAACTCCAAACAAGATATGCTACGCTAGTAAAGCGCACAACGCGGGCGTAGTTTAGTGGTAAAACCTTAGCCTTCCAAGCTAATGATGCGGGTTCGATTCCCGCCGCCCGCTTTTTAAGTCACTTCACGATCAACCCCGATCGCAGTTTGTAGATCGATCGGGTCGGTGTCATACAATGTTTGCTTGAATACCCATCGCGAACACTGACGCGGAGACGAGGAGATGGGGGACGCGGAGAAGTTTTATTATTGAGGACGATCGTGCCGACATGATATCAGAAGTCGAATGGGTTGCACCTCTGAAGATTCTAGTAGTCCTCCACACTGGTTTGGTTGTGTGTTGATTCTATAGCGGTATTCTGACTGATTAGAACCTTTTTTTGGCGCGATCGATTGGGAACGCGAGCAAGATGTTTGTGCTGACGCACACGCTTCGCGAACGCACTAAATTGTCCTAACATCACTGAATATGGCTATACTTCCCCTCTCACCGAGGGGTAAGGGGTGGGTTCCGTCTGGGGAAAAGACTCACCCGACAATCCCTCAGAATTAATGTGGTGGAGTACTGGGAATTCCAGAATCGAAGGCACGATCGAATTTTCCGACTTCAACCGATCGGACTTCAAATCGTAAACGGTTCGATCTCATAGTTCTTCCACTGACGCTGAAACTGCTCCACCACAAACGGTCGGATCGTCAATTTTGGGGGACAACCCGCGGCCACATCAATCCGCAAAGCCGAGTAAGGGCGGCGTTTCTTCGTCCCCCACCCCGTTCGTCCGAGGTAGAGGTGCGATCGGGCGATTTCGCGGGTAAGGCCTGCATGGGTTTCCAAAATCCGATCGCTATCCAATCGCTGCCGTCGCAAACTAAAGCCGCTACCGCCGCAGACGATCCAATTGATATTCGCATCTCCGTGACCGGTTTCCCCCGTGCGCAGGTACTCCAAACAGTGGGCGTGACCGTTTAAAATCAGATCCACCAACGGGCGATCGCCCCGAAGCGGACCAACGGCTTCAGCGACGCCATCGAGGACTTGCCGCAGGTTATGGCGAATGGCGAGGGTTTGTCCCTGGTCCCACTTGGTGGCTTCGGTGACGTAGGGGGGATGGTGAAAGTAAACAATCCGGCCGCGCACCCGATTGTCACTCCAAGACTCGATCAACCGCTGCCGCAGCCAGTTGAGTTGCTCGAAGTCCACTACCACCTTGCCTTTGGTATCGGCCAGTTGTTTGTCGATATCGAAGATTTGTTCCGAGAGTTGCTCGGCATTGGTGTAGAGATCGTCTAAGGTATCCGAGGCATCAACATCAGCCGCATTGAGATGGGTCGCTTTTTGCAACAACTGCAACCGTTCCCGTTCGAGTTCGGTACGACGGGCTTTCAGGTGCTGCCGCTTTTGCTGTCCTTCTTTGCTTTTGGGCAGCGGTTGGGGCTCGTTAAAGGTATTGGAATCGAGGGCAAAAAAGTCGATGCCGCCGTAGCGAAAGCTGTAGTAGCGGTTGGGTAGGCGGGTAAATTCTCCGGGTTGGTAGTGCAGGCAGCGCCCGATCGAATTTTTAGCGGTGTAGTGGCGATCGAGATGAGCGGCGAGGCGATCGCTATCGAGGGTGCGCCGGTAGTCCAGAAACGCCCGAGCATAGGCATCCCCCCCAAACGACCCGTGCCAGCCCACATCCACATCGAGATTGAATTGCGAGCGCAGCACCCGACGCAGGGGTAAGGCAGCCTGGGAAATCAACCCCCAAATTAACGGCAGATCGTAATAGTCGTGGTTTCCCAACACCGGCAGCATTGGTTGTTGGAACACCATGCGATCGTAAGCAATCTCTTCAGGTTTGTCCCCACCGACGAGATACTCGCGATAGGGTTGGATGAAATTATCCGGGTATTGCTCGCTCGAACCGACTAAATAGACGACATCCCCCGTATGCAGGGTAAACCGACAACCTTCGCCAATGGCCAGGGCCGCTTCGGCGACTCGACGCTGGGGACTGTCTCCCCGATGGCGACCGGTGCCGCTATCGCCAAACACGAGAAACGAAAAAACCGGGTCGTCTTGTCCGCCGTCGTCGAGAACCAACCCGGTGCGATCGATGCCTCGTTCGGCAAAGGCTGGATGCTCCCATCGCACCCGTTCTTTCATCTTTTGAATCTTCTGAGGAATGGAAGGCTCGGAAACAAGTTTCATTCGGCGATGGGTCGAAAATTAACTGGGTGCGTGCATCCTACCGAATTTTACCGGGTAATTCCAAGTATTTTGGGTTTGAAAATAGAACGATATGTCCGCATTTAATGTTGCTTATTGTGAACAAACGGGCGGAAGAAGCTGGGATACGTCCGTTAAGCGCTCGCGATTTTCGCCGGACGTTTTGCTCGGATTTGTTGCATGCGGGAGTTGATATTGTTACGGTACAGAAGTGGGTAGGTCATAACTTCTCGAAGAGCACGGCTCAGTAGGATCGGCGTGGCAAGGAAGCCAAGGGTAAAGCGGCGCAGAGTTTGGGGTTTTGATGAACCGTTCAATACTGAGTGGCGAGTGCTATACGTCCTCTAAGAGCCTCACCACCTGACCCCAACTTCCCGGATTGTAGTTAGCTACAACGGAAATATTAAGATACTTTTACAAGGAAGTTGCTATGAGCGCTCGTGCAGAGAATCAAGCTATTGAAGTCTTTTTCTCCTACGCCCATGAGGATGAGGAACTGCGGGACGAACTGGCTAAGCACCTCCGACTCTTGGAACGGCAGAAGGTAATTGCCACCTGGTATGACCGCGAGATTGATGCAGGAACTGAGTGGAAGCACTCAATTGAACAGCACCTGAACTCAGCTCAGGTGATTCTGCTGTTGATTAGTGCAGATTTCCTGGCATCGGATTTCTGCTGGGGGGTTGAGTTAAAGCGGGCAATGAAACGACATGAGACAGAGGAAGCCCGCATTATTCCAATTATTCTGCGCGAGGTGGACTGGAAAGGAGCACCTTTTGGAAAGCTGCAAGCTTTGCCCAAGAATGCTAAGCCGGTCAAGAACTGGGAGGAACAAGACCAGGCTTTTGCGGATATTGCTAGAGGGATTCGCAGAACGGTTGAGGAGTTGAACCCAAAAAAAGTTCGGGATGGTTCGCGATTCTCGACAGACGAGCTGGGTCCCGAAGAGAAGTGCACAGAGAATGTTAAAGGCAGTTTAACACCTCGCCAGCGTCGTCGCCTTGAGCAAGAATTAGACGATTTACAACAGCCTTATAAGTTACTCAGCGAAAAGCTCCGTAGATTGCGTAAAAAACGTGCTATTGTAAACGACCCTAGTGTTGAGCTTCAGTTAGATGTGCAAATAGAAGAAGCACAGGGAGAACTTGATAAACTTGAGTTGCGAATTAATTCAATTGAACAAGAAATTGGTTTAAATCTATAGGAGTTACGGTTTAATTAGCTCTCTGAACTTTTCTGAAAATCTAAATTAAAAAATAAAATTATACCACCAATCCCAATGCCAATTGTAATAAATACAGGTAAGATTTGTGAAAGGAGGGTCACCCAAAAAGTGTTCATAAAAGGAAGAGTATTTAATAATTTACTAAAGATTGTTTGTAATCCAAAAGAGAGCAAAAATATTAAACAACCAAAGAAGAATACTCTCCACCAATTACCTTGAACGATAGATCGACTGTAAGCGAAAGCTGCTTTTCCCCTTTGGTCTCGGAGAATAACAGCAAGCCCATAGTATTGATTATTTATTATATAAATTATTCCTGGGATTAAAAGTAACAGAAATCGTAGATAAAAGATGATAGTAAACCGAGACCCTAGTAATAATAGGGGAATTATGTTCGCAAATATTTTTTTTATTACACTCTGATAATTAGTATTTCTACCGTGAACATAATTATCTGTAATAACTGCTGTGGCTATGAAATATATCTGTGAAAATAGGATGAAAACAAATAAAACAATATAAAATACCACTAATAATGATACTGAATTAGGATTATTAATCGTTAGAGCCAAAGCTGAAATAATTATCTGGAAAGGTAAAGATATCGTACAAAACACCAGTAGGATAGGTTTCAAGTTTTTTAGATAAACATAAAACCCCATTGATAGTAATTCTATTAATCCGAGTTTCCGGCTTTGAAGTTCAGAGAGAATACTCATATTGAGTGCTCCATCAAAAGTTTGTTTATCAAATAAAAAAGCTGAAATTATGTGTGATTTAATCTGAATTTTTGACTTATCTAGACAAAGCGACTCGAAAGCCGATTGTGAGAATCTTGTTGCCTGGAGGAACACCATTGCGATAGCTAGAACGACACACGTTTGGAGGGTCAAGCCAAGACCCACCCCGTATTACTCGATGTGACGCTCTATAATTAGTGATCCTAGCAGATCCGTCTAAGGTCGCATTAATATAGTTATCATGCCAGTGGTCGGCACACCACTCCCAGACATTACCATGCAAATCATTTAGTCCAAAGGCATTAGCTACTTGATGAGAACCAACTTCAGTTGTCTGTTTACTAGATTTACCCTTTGGTCCAGAACGATATTTTTGAGTGCCATCATAAGTCGCTACTTTGGGAGAAATGGTTTTACCAAAATAAAAAGGAGTCTCTGTCCCAGCACGACAGGCATATTCCCATTCTGCTTCACTGGGTAGGCGATAGGGCCTACCTGTTTGTAGTTGCAAGCGCTCGCAGAACTCAATGGCCTCGAACCAGGTTACGTGTTCTACTGGCAGGTTTTCACCTGGGAAGCGCGATGGAGCAGACGGTAATTCAATCCTAACTTTATCTTTCCTGGCTATCGCAAACCACTGCATCTGAGTAACAGGAAATCTACTCAGGAAGAAGGGAGCAACGTTAACTAGATGTTGAGGTTGTTCTCGATAGTCTCCCTCCTTCTCAGGTGAACCCATTTGAAATTCCCCTCCTGGTATCTGCACCATTTCCAGTACAATCCTCTTTTCCAGTTGTGCATAAAAAACTTCTGCCTGACCTCGATGACGACTGATAACCCATTTTGACCCCAATCTCTGGAATATAGGTGGTTTAATCAGTTGAACCATTTCAAACTCAAATCTATGTAAGGAAGGAGGAGGGATTTGAACCGTATTAATATTCCAAACTGACTTCTCAAATTGCGGAATCGATAAAGTCACTCCGGCTACTACTATGCGGTTGTTGTGGGTTGGCAATTGATTAAATTTAGATTCTGCTTCTTGTTCGTTGCCGCGAGCCAAATCGCGCATCCCTTGAAGGTAAGTCAGCAAAGGCTCAAATTGCGCATCCCTTAGAGGAGCAGCCAGTGTTTCCGCTAGCTTAGACATCCGCACCCACTCTGTTTTTTCATCGAGACTGAGTTTGGTGAGTTGTAAAGCTAAGTCACGGGCTGCTGCTTCCGGGTAGATATATGCTAGCGCAGTCCAGCGTTGAGCTTGAGCAATAGTCCGAACGGAATTCTTCGGACTATTGAGTTGTCGTTGTATATAAGCCAGCAGAAAATGAGCTAAGGTCTCAATGCGCTGATGATTATTTTTATTAAATCGAGGATTATTATTGAGTTGCTCTAGCAATACATTTCGCGTTTCAAACTCCATCTCGTATAGCTCGCGTCCCACTTCATGGCATAGAGGGGATAGTATTAAGTCGGCTACAGCTATCCAAGGGATGTTTAAATTTTCACCCTGTATATCTTGCTGAAAGTTAGCCCACAGGCTATATAGTAAATGAGGTGTGAGAGCAAGAGGGAACGCGGCATGATAGGCTAGATACAGATGCGCTTCACCAAATTTCTCCCCAAAGGATTGAATTCTTTGGGAAATTTCTGGTGAAGGAATTTCAGTGGCAGATGAATTAGCTGGGGTCATACTAACGGATTGATTTCCCGAACTTTTGCTCTCGCCCGCGCAATGTCTCTATGGCTTGATAAAGTTCTTGACGATTCAATCCAAACATCGGAACTAGGCTCGCAATTTCGTCAGCCGTAGTGAATTCCCAACGCTCGCGGGGAAAAGGATTAAGCCAAGCAATGTGATGTACATATTGTTTTAACTCCTTGAGGAAAAATTTCGTGCGACGACGACGCTTAGAACTAAACTGTCCGCGAGCCGCACCGGCATCACTAAAGATTAAGCAAACAACTCTCGTGTTGGACAGTTGTGATAGACAATCTTCAATGGGTACTGCTTCTAGGTGGTATGGATCTTGGTAAAGGTCGTCACTGGGACAGTTATGGAAATAATAAACTCTAACTTGATTAAAATGTCCGCCTCTTGAAGCTGTATCTACAAGTGCTTGTGAGAGGTGATGAAAAGGAACCATGGAGCCATCTCGATCTATGAGTAATAAGAGTTCTATCTTATTGATGCGACGAGGCTTTAGTACCGGATTGAGTAGAAAACCCTGTTGTCCAATTCGATCTATGGTTTCTTCGAGATCCAGTTCCGTGGGTACGCCCTCTCGAATCAAATGTCGCAGATAGCGCCACCCCTGCTTCATTTGCCGATAGGTAACGGGAATATCTTTGGTTATGATGGGGAAAGTCTCTCCAAGCTGACTATCAGGCTGTTTGATTGCCTTGGCAACTTGTATTTCGTCAAAGAGGGTCTGAATAACTTGAGGGGAGAGCTTGGCTATCGGTAGATTTGTCAGATCTTCAGTATCTTCATTATCACAAGCTCTCATTCTTTTGCGCATCCTTCTCATTTGGACAGCAATTAATAGAATCGACAAACTTGCAATTGTGATTAGACACAGGTCTACCCAACCGCCAAACCGTTCTACGAAAGTATGAAACCAAGCCCAGAATTTTATATCTTCTCGATCTGTAATAGTTAATGTAGCAGTGTCTTGTGGACTTATTGTGACTTGTCCTTGAGGGTTAGTTAATTGTAAAGTAACCTTCTCCGTGCCCTCATAAATTTCGTCATCTAAGATAAGAATATCAACTTTTTGTACTCCAGATTTACCATCAGCAAAGGTCACAGAGATCGATTGATCCTTGAAATCATTCAAGGATGCTCTTATTTTGCTCAAATAATCGTCTTTTCCATCTATCAATAATTCCAAATAATTAAATGATTGCTCTAGATAATAATCATCTGTTTCGTCGATAATAATTGTTGCGCTCACCTCACCTCTACTTCCACCAGTACGAGCAATTCTAATTTCGGGATTTTTGTCATTTTCTTGTATGTTACCAAGGTTGTTAGAGAAGGGAATGACCTTAAAGCTTAAGATACCAGGATTTTTTGACGGTGTTGGTGGAAATAGCCAAGGGATAACTATCGCTGTTACTAGGGAAGAAATAACTCCAAAAATAACGTATCGAATCCCTCGAACAGATTTAGGCTTTTTAGCATTTGCATCATCGGCTTTTGAGCTATCTACAATGCTTTTTTGAGACTGACTTTCTTTCGTCTTACTTGGTAAAATATGTGGCAAAGTATCTTCATGAATTAACTGGTAAAAATACTCTTGGAAGATAAGTTTCTCCTCCTCTGATTTAACCCAAAGAGTGCAACAAAGTTGAGATAAAGCATTGCGATCTTCATTCCCAAAACCAGCATCCAGCGCTTGGAGTAACAGGTAATACTCCTCTAACCCTAACAGCAGTCCGGCTTCTCGGAGGCGATTGAATAATTCTAAAAGTGCTGGCTCATTCACGATCGTTACTCAACCTCAGATAACTAACATGTGCTTCCCAACTTTTGAGCAACACTTCTAAATAAGGGAGCTGTTTTTGTGATATTTTTTTTAATGCCTCTTCCAAAGTATCTTGCTTTAGTGCTCCAATCCAGTCCAATAACTCACTAGTGCTTACATTTTTAGAATATCTTCCTGTTTCCTCTTGCATTAATTCACGCAATTCTAAAAACCGGGAAACAGCTTCTTTTGCCAGTTGATCTGCAATTTTAGGAAATCTAGCCTTGACAATCTGCACAATCTGATTAGATTCGGGAAATTTAACGTAGTGGAATAAACATCGGCGTAAGAAAGCATCTGGTAAATCCTTCTCATCATTACTCGTTATAAAGACAATCGGCGCAGCTTTAGCATTGATTTCCATTTCTTTATTCTCGACTCTAACTTCTTCAATTTTAATAACTTGTTCATCGAGTTCTAGAAGCAAGTCATTGGGAAAATCAATATCAGCTTTATCAATTTCATCAATCAAGAAAACCGTACGCTTTTCATTCTTAAATGCTCGTCCCAGTGGTCCCAGACGCACATAGGAAGTTGGATCGTCAAATCGTTGCTTTTCTTCCGGTGTCAATGAACCAGACGCAGCCAATTGAGCATCCCGCAACCTGCCAACCGTATCATATGCATACAGTCCGTCTTTGGCTCGGCTAGTTGATTTGATATACCAAGCCTCGAAAGGTAGTCCTAACTCATAGGCGACTGCAATAGCTAATTTGGTCTTACCACATCCAGGTTCACCTCTTAGCAGCAATGGACGCTTTAAGTAAATCGCTAAATTAACTGCGTCTATTAATTCCTGACTGGGAAGATAGGGATAAATTGGTTTTCCCTGATACATTTTCCCAGCTTGTTGGGGCTGAACTCGACCCTTGTATTTAGAATTATTTTCATTTATAGGGGCAGCCATTTCTTCTCCTGTTCAAACCAATTACAGCCGCATAGAGCGCAAATTTTGCGAATAGTTGGCTCTGGAATTCCTTTCTTTTCCAAAAGTCGTTGAATCGTTTCTTCTTTATCAAGAGAAATCGTCTCCGGTAAATGGTCGCTTTGCTGTTCGAGCCAGTTTCTGAGAACTTCTGCCGAAAAGGGAACTAATTCCGGCAAATCAAATGGGAATCTAGTTTTATAATTTGGCTCATAATCAGTCACAAAACCCAGCTTCCACGACCTGACAATTCCTTGATAATCCAGAAAAAATACTAACAATTTGAATCGATGTTGTTTATTGTCGGAGATATTTTCAACCAGCGTAGTCCATAAACTATCCATTAAATCTATCAAGTTATCTTCAATATATCGATTGACATTATTAAAACAGATCAAGACATTTTGTGATTGCCATAGCTTAAAAATTCTAGTTACAATTTGACAAGGGGTACTTTGGTCTTCTAAATCAACCCAGATAGCAAAGTCTTCCCAAATACTGGAAACATCAGTTCTTAAGGTTGTTCTATCTAAATCAATAACTATATTTTTTCCTTCAAATTCTTTAGAAACTACCCGTGCTAATCTATGAAGCAACCACCTTTGACCATAGTCCTTAGATTGGCCGTGAATTAGAAATGCACCATGAGATTCTTTTTGGGTTATAACAATCTTTTCAAACAATCGCTGTTGCTCCCAATACCCCAACTTGAGTAAAGCTTTGTATAATTCATTATTACTTTCACCTTTGTTTAGAACGCTAGAACTTTTGAGTCTATTGTGACTCTTTATTTTTACATCTATATCGTCAATTTCTTCCTCTATTTCTTCAATTTTCTCTTTACATTCCTCAATTTCTTCCTCAAGCTTAAATTGTTCTCCCGTATCTGTCTCGATAATGTAACGTTTTCTGATTTTTCTTAACTTTTTGCGTAACTTTTCATAGGCTTCATCCAAATCTTCTCGTTTTTCCTCTAAGCGTTTAATTGAGGGCATTTTTCCGATTCTGAATTGAGAGTAAATCTAGTCAAGTAGTCACCCAGAGCCAACGCATTTAATCGTCAGAAATCAGATAAGGATTTGGCCGATCCCAAAGATTTAGTCATTGTAAGCATTAGCGGTCGCGCGGGAGCGCCAGAACACTTAAAATTCACTTCGAATGGGAGAATTGAAGATTGAGAGATTTTAGAGACTTTCAAGTATGGGGACAAGCCAAAGCAACCGTTAAACGAATGCTTATCTCTACCGATAAGATACCTCAATTCCACCGGAGTTAACACCACTGCTTGCTCCAGCAATTCCAGAATCCGCCACTCAAACGGGTCTCACTGCCGCTCTCTCAGCGCAGAAATGCGATCGCGCCCCTCCTTACACTCCGGTTCCTGCGAAGAGCATAGATCTGTGCCAAAAGTGGGGAGGTCAGGAACTGTAGTTTAGACAAAAGTTCGATCGTAGAGCGCTCGACCCTTGAGGAGCGAGCACTCGGTGGGGGATACTCAGACTACAGACTAAAAAATGGCAGAGATGGTCAAGAGATGGCGAGTTGCATGTGGCGTTCTTACGATCCCGACTCCAAGCGACGCTGCCACTCCGCATCGATTTTATCGGCCCGATCGAATTCTTGCTCGGCGAGATCCGTTTCCGTGGTGTAGGCCAGATCGTCGGTATCGATCGTCTTTTGGGCGGCAAATTTTTCGGCATAGGCGAGTTTTTCCTGGAGTTGGGCAGTCGGTTGCGCCAGGGGAATCTCCCGGCTGTGGCGTTCTTGATTGCGCTCTCCAATCGATCCGTTGCGCCATTGAATCCAAAAATACCGCACCAGGGGAATCGCCAGAAATCCGATGCCGTAAGCCAGCAGCAAGCCGTAAATCGATTCGGCGAATAGAACCAATCCCCCCAATTGGGCGGCAATCTGCCCATCCCCCAGCAACGACCCCAGCATCAGCGCCAAAATCACATTCAGCGCCCCCAAACCCCCAGCCATCATCAGTTGACTCGAACTTGCCCGAGAAAAGCGCCAGAGTCGTTCTTGGAAATAGTTGGGAACCGCTTGCAATGCCGAACTCTCCGTGGCCGTGGTTTGCAGTTCCGGGAAATGATACACCAGTTCCCCCTGGGCACTCACCTCCGGACGACCGTTAAACCGCGCCAGCACCGGCAACATATACTCTTCGTAATCTCGGGCGAATTCGTTGCCCAACTCGTCGAGGTAGGGGGAAATTTGCTCGGCAACCACGGCACCGCGATGGTTGCGAATCACCGTCCCGATTTCTTGCCAGCGCCGTTCTTCTTTGTCGGCATTGGGGTTGCCATCGCCGAAAATAAACGAGAAAACCGCTTCGAGAAAGTTCATCTGGTCATCTCTCGATGGGTTGCCGCGCTTGAACTTGCGGTTTCGAGACGAACGAGAACGGGGATAGGTATCGTAGTAGCCGTAGTTGGGACTAAAAAACCAAAATAAGTCCGAGAACCAATAGAACGGGAAAAAGAACGTCCCTCCCCCATCGCGATCGCCCCCGCCTTCATCGCGACTGGAAGCCGCCGCTATTAAAATCGCCGCGATCGCCACGGCAATCAGCAGAATCGAAGCAATCAGAACGATCCCAAAGGAAATACGAATACCGTAAAACAGCACGCCCCAAATTTTGTCCCAGGTTTGCTGCCACCGCAGTTTCCAATACTTATTGCGAAGAATCGACCGAAAATTCTTGGGAAACTGGTAAACTATATCCCCAGTTTCGGCCACTTGCAGGTGTCCTCCGGCATCGGATGCCAGTGCTAGGAGTCCTCGCTCGGTGAGATTCAGTTCTAAACCCGCCTTTGTGGCAACATCTCCGAGGGTCACTCGGTAGTTCAGTTGCTCGACGGCCTTCATTATCGCGGGATTCGGCGTCATGCTTTTCCCTCTGTTTTAGTACTCGGTTGATACTTATCTATTATAAAATTTTCGCCCATCTCTCATCTGGCCGGGAGTACTTCAAAACCGAAATATAAATTCCAGATTTCAATAAAAGGGAGGGGACTATAACCTTTCCCATTCTCCATACCCAATGTAGTGCCATGACTCCAAGCCGTAACGAAACCGATCGCCCCCAAAAAGGCTATGTCACGATTGCCATTATTCTTTCCCCGATCGTTCTGTTGGCTTTCGTGAACGGAATTATGGCGTTCGTTCGGGTTTTTACCCATACCCTGGGGGCGATCTTTTTAACCCTAGAAATTTCCGCTGTGGGTCTGGCGATTGGTGCGGTGGGGTTCTGGTTGTGGCAGCGCGATCGCCGTGCGGGATACGCCCGAATGCAGGCAACTTTAGAACAGTTACTCCTCGAGAACACTTCATCCCTTTCCCTAGTGGAATTTGCACAAAAGGTTCAGCTTCCCATTCCCGTTGCCCGCGGTTTTCTCGATACGGCGATGCGGGAAAAACAGGGGAATTGTCAAACGAACGATCGCGGAGAACTTATTTACGATTTTGCATCCGATTCGGTCGAAGAAGAACCGATCCAAACCGTCGATGTGGAAGCAATTTCGACGGATAGAATTGATGCAGTTGCGGCAGCTTTATTCACTTCTGAAACGACCGTTACTCCGGAAGAAGTTGACGAAAAAAATTATCAATCGGAACCCCAAAATGTTAAAATCGATTCATCAACAATAGAGTCATCAGATATATCGCGATCGTTACTCGTCGAAACCCAGAAAAGCGATCGAACCACCCCAGTTGAACACCAAACTAAAAAACAAATCGAAAAATCTTCAGAGACGGCGATCGAGGCACCCTTAATCCAAGCTCAACTTGCGCGCCGGTTGAGTGTGAGTTCGAGCACCCTCAGCTATCGCAAACTGAAGCCCAATTTCTCCCAATGGGTCAGCGAAAAAGACCCGGATGGCATTGCTTGGCGATACTCCCCCCAGACTCGAAAGTTTTATCCCGAAGATGAAGAGATGAGTTGAGTTTGTAGTTGAATTTGATCGATATTCGCCTAGGTTTAATTTGGGTGAAGAACGTAAAATCGAACAACTGATATAGTTTTAATGTAATAGATTAAAGTTTTTAATTTCCTCGATGATAAGCTACTTTATCGTCGAGCAACTTTAGTCAATTAATGATGTGACGATACTTTTAAAAAGATGACTAGCGTTAACCCTTCCCTGGTTTTAGCCACTGACCTCGATGGTACGTTTTTAGGTGGTTCAGATCGACAGCGGAGTCAACTGTACGAATATATCAAAAGCCAGCGAGAGCAAATTTTGTTGGTATTCGTCACCGGACGGAGTCTCAATATGATTCGAGAACTCTTCGACTTTCCCGGCTTTCCCCGCCCCAATTATATTATTGGCGATGTGGGAACGACCATCTTCGATGGTAACACCTTCCAACCCGTATCTGCGGTTCAAGATTGGGTGAGTCAGGTTTGGAATAATGCCAACGATCGCGTGAAAGAATTACTCGCCAACGAACCCGGATTGGAGTTACAATCTCTGAATCCCGATTATCGCGTTGCTTATTACTATCAAGCCGATAAATTTCAATCGAGTACGATCGATAAAATTACCGCTGCCGGTTTTGATTGTATTATGTCCGATAAGCGTTTTTTGGATGTGATGCCCAAAGGCGTCTCCAAGGGTCCGACGCTGCTGAAATTAATGGAGACGCTAAATTTAGATCTCGATCGGGTGGTAACCGCTGGCGATACCCTCAACGATTTATCCCTGTTTGCCACGGGTTTGAAAAGTATTGCCGTCGGAAATGCCGAACCCAAACTTGTAGAGAAAATTCCGACGATGGAGAATGTTTTTCACAGTTCCGAACCCGGTACGGCTGGGATTTTAGAGGGTTTGAAATATTATGGAAAATTGACCCTGAGTTAGCGATGGTCAGTTCACAGAAAAACCCTCTTATCACGCTTTTCATACACTCAAAAGCATCGAATCGGCTCGATCGAGTAAGTCGCAAACTTCATTATCGGAGGTGGCCGAAAAATCTTCGTACCACATCCCAATACAGTGCAAAGGTTGCGGCGAGATCGAACATTCAACCCGATCGACTTGGGTTTTCAACTGCTTGCAAATAGATGGCGCTGCCACCGGAAGCGCGATGGCGATCGATTTCGGCTGCTGGGGTTTCAAAGTGGTGAGTGCCGCATACAGCGTCGAACCCGTCGCCACCCCATCATCCACGACAATCAGATGCTTCGCAAAGAAATTCTCATTCGTGGGGTGGGTAGTCGAAAGATCCGGCGAGTTGAGGGTTTCGATGTGGCATTTTCCCTGCCGCAGTCGCGCGACGCTGCTGAAATGAATGCGCCAATCGATAACAGTTTCCTCGATCGTCGTACCCCGATAAACCCGATACCGGCGGATTAGTTCTTCCCATTCCCGACGAACGACAGCATCAAACACATCCTGGGCAATCTGGTGAGTCTCCACCACCTCTTCATCGATGGCGATAATTCCCCCCATGGCAATTGCCCCCATAGCCAGTTCCTCGTTTCCAGGAACGCCGAGTTTCCGCACCAGGCAAATATCCAAGGGCAGATTTAGGGCTTGGGCAATTTCAAACGCAACGGGAACGCCACCACGGGGCAAACCTAACACGATCGTATCAGTTCGATCGGTATAGTCGATCAGTTTCCTGGCGAGCAATCGACCCGCTTCGACTCGATTTTTCAATCGTCTGGGCATGGGGAGATACCTCCTGAAAATGATGGGGGGGGGTTGGATTGAGAAACAACCCATTTTTCGATAAGGCGATCGATGAATTGGGTCCGATTTTCACGCCGTTCGTACTGTGGTTTTAGAGACTGCCTCAGTTGGATTCGTTAGCAGAATGAAAAATGAACAATGAACAATGCTTACTCTACATAGCTTTTAATTATTGTTGGCTGGTCATTGATTTGCGCTGCACTAGTACAGCGCAAATCAATAATTACCTAGCTCTCAACCGCGGAAAGCTATAGACAGTAGGCAAATTTCATTTTTAATGCGCGCATTTTTAATTTTGCATAGCAGCACTAGTTCCAGATTGGGTCGGTCTTTCAAACCCAATTTGACTGATATTGGCAACCCTTTCCCACTTTCCTATTCCTGAAGACCGGCGCGCGAAGCGCTATCTGGGTTGCTTTTGATAATTTTCTAGGATTAATCGTAACCCTAAGTGCCAAAAGTGCGATCGGGTGCCGTATTTTTCTTAACAGAAAGGTCAAAGGTTGGGAGATATTATTCAACGTCTGTTTCGGATAAAAAGTTTCGGGTAAGGGTGTGGGGTGTAGCTGACAGGTGTAGGTTTTTGACAATCTGGCAATTTAGTTTTGAGGGATAACTTCCCCCCATCTCCCCATCAAAACCGATCCCTCATTTCAAAGTTGACAGAGTCGTAGGGTGCCTGACAAAAATCTAGATCCACGGGCGATCGCTCCAACACTAGAATGGAGTTGGAGCGATTCAATCAGGAGAACTCATGAGCGTACGCGGCATAGACGTATCGGACGCGCAAAGAAAAATCGACTGGCAAACCGTCGCCGACTCGGATTTTGCCTATGCTGTGACTCAGGCAACCCTGGGAAACCAAGATATAGCTGATTGCTTCTCGCGCAATTGGGAGGCGATCGCGGCGACGGATTTGGTACGGGGAGCCTATCATGTTTTCTCCTGGGATGTCGATGCCGCCGAGCAAGCAGATTTTTTCCTCAAAACCGTCTCCCTGGAATCGGGGGATTTGCCCCCCGTCTTATCCGTTCCCATCCCTGGAGGCGATCGCGATCTCTCAGAAACCGACCTGCAAACCTGGCTGAATGCCGTTGAACTCGAAACCGGACGCAAACCGATTCTCTACGCACCTTTAGAGGTAGCAAAGCGCCTACCCGAGTCTTTCGCAACGTATCCCCTCTGGATTGCCAGCGAAACCCTAGCGTCCTATCCTGAAATGCCCCCGAGTTGGTCCGATTGGACGTTTTGGCGATACTCCCGCCAGGGGAAAGTTCCCGGCATTGAAGGACGGGTGAATGTCAGTTGGTTCCAGTCCCTGCACGAAGAGGAAAAGGGCGATCGAGTTCGGAATTTGCAACAGCGCCTCCAAGACTGGGGACTCGATCCCGGTCCCATCGACGGCAAGTTCGCCCCTCTGACTCAAGCCGCGGTTATCGAATTTCAACGTTGGAAAGATAGCCTCGAAGATGGTGTCGTCGGGCCGCGCACGTGGGCGTATTTGAGTGAAGCCGCCACGCCGATTTCAACCCCCGAGTCCTATGAGACCCCCACGTCCGATTCGATTTCCCTCCTCAACGTCGCCCGATACTATCAAGGGGTTCCCGAACAAATACAAGCCCTCGACTGGTTGCAAAATCAGATGAGCGACGAGCAATTGCAAGAGTTTGCCCGGTTGTGGCGCAACGAATCTTCGGGGACGACATCTCCCATTCGGCTGGTGAATGCGGCCGTTTACTACCAAGGAGCCGCCCAGCAAGATCTCGGTTGGAACTGGCTGCAAAATCAAATGTCCCCAACCATCCTGGCGGAGTTTGCCAGCAAATGGCGATCGGCCCCACCTCCTGTCATCGAGATGGTAGATGTAGCGCGGTACTATCGGGGTTTACCCGCCCAAGCCCAAGCATTGGACTGGTTGCAAAGTCAGATGAGCGCCTCGCAAATCCGGGAATTTGCCAGATTGTGGCGGAACCAAGAGACATCTTCTTCCACATCGATCCGGTTAATCGATACGGCGACATATTACAAGGGTGCCGCTCATCAAAATAAAGCCCTCAATTGGTTGCAACGGCACATCTCTACGGCAACGCTCGAGGAATTTTCCCGTCGCTGGCGATCGGCCCCGGTTGTGCCCATGCGATTGGTCAATGTCGCAGAATACTACCAGGGGGTCTCCCATCAAAGCTCAGCCTTGACTTGGCTGCAAGCGCAAATTCCCGAGCAGACGTTTGAGGAGTTCTCCCGTCGCTGGCGGATGAAGAGTTGAGCTTTTTTTGGGTGTGGGGTGTGGAGCATTTTTTTCCCCAGCGAGCAAGATGCTCGCACTAGCACTAATGGTCCTAACGCGATCGCATACGACGATAACGTTCCATACTTGAGGGCTTCAACTGGCAAACTCCAAGCCAAAACCGAAACGGAAACGGTACCATAGTGGTTTGATAAACGCAGTCTTCAGATCTCGGAGACTGCCATCTCGTCGCTAAAACTTGCCACTCAAAAACTATGTCCGAACCCTTGAGACTTGAGGAAGCCGTCGAATTTGCCGAAAACCCAGAACCCCGCTGCCCCTGCGTTTTGCTATTGGATACCTCCGGTTCGATGGGGGGAAAACCGATTGACGCGCTCAATGCCGGACTCGAAACCTTCAGAGACGAACTCAACAAAGACGATTTGGCCCGCAAGCGAGTGGAGGTGGCGATCGTCTCCTTCGACAGTCGCGTACAGGTGATTCAAGACTTTATCACGGCCGATCGCTTTGAAGCTCCAATTCTCACGGCTCAAGGACTCACCAGCATGGGAACCGGTATTAATCAGGCTCTCGATCTGATTGCCGATCGCAAAACCCTCTATCGCAACAATGGCGTCACCTACTACCGTCCTTGGGTCTTTCTGATTACCGATGGCGAACCTCAAGGGGAGTCGCAGCAAGCGGTTGAAAAAGGAATCGATCGTATCCGAGACGACGAAGCCAATAAGCGCGTGGCATTCTTCTCCGTCGGGGTCGAAAATGCCAACATGAAGCGTTTGAGCGAAATTACCGTCCGCGCGCCGCTGAAGCTGAAGGGGTTGGATTTCCGGGAAATGTTTATCTGGCTTTCGGCGAGTATGCAGCGCGTCTCCAACTCCAAACCCGACGAGCAGGTTCCCCTACCGCCACCGGGTTGGGGCGAGGTTTAGAAGTAATAAGTAATAAGTAATCAGTCGTATCGGTGAAGCCTGAATTCAATGGAATGTTGGCCTCTCGATCCATGAAGAAAACGAATTCGTTGGTTGAATACTCGAATTTTCAGCACCAGTCAAAACTTATAACCGATCGCTTTCAACTTATTACTTGCGGAAACTGACCCATTGTCCATTGTCCATTCCCCAAACTAGGATGATGATTTACAAGATAAAGAAGACGATCTATGAAGGATGAGCGCCAACAACCGGCAATTGAAACCCGATCGCCCACATCCTCTTTAATGTGGCGGGTGGTGGCGGCATCGGTGTGCGGAACGAGCCATCAAAAGCGATCGCAACCCTGTCAAGATGACCATTTCTGGCACAGTCGCAACGATAGCGTTCTCATTGCTGCCGTGGCCGATGGTGCGGGTTCGGCTTCTTTGGGGGAAGTGGGGGCGCAAATTGCGGTGCGAACGGCTGTCGAGCGTCTCGAAGCGGTGGACTTTTGCAGTATTTCCATTGAGTCGGTTTCCCAACCCCCAACACCCGCAGAAGACTCATCGGCCGACCCAATTTCTGAAGACATTCCGGACGGAAAACCCGACGCTCAACCGGATGTCGAGTTACCCCTCCCACACGCACAAGACGTGGCGATCGCGATCGATTCAACGGATTCAGACGCGGCAGAGGAATTGGCTCAAACCCCACCCGAAACTCCCGATGTCACTCCCGATGCCACTCCCGATGCTGAGGTATCTCCCATCCGCTTGCTATTAGCGGATGCCCTCGAATCCGCGCGGCAGGCGGTGGAAGCCCAAGCTCAGGCGCGACAAGTACCGGTACGGGAATTGGCGAGTACTCTGATTGTGGTGGTGGCGACTCCGGAATGGGTGGCGGCCGGCCAGGTGGGGGATGGGGCGGCTGTAGTTTGCGATCGCAATGGGCAAATTTTTCCCCTCACCGTTCCCAAAAGCGGCGAATACATCAACGAAACCACGTTTTTGATTTCTCCCAACGCCCGTGCCTCGGCTCAATTTCACCTCTGGCAGGGGACTGCGGCCCAAGTGGCGATGTTCTCCGATGGCTTGCAGCTACTCGCCCTGGAGATGCCGGCTGGAACCCCCCACGCGCCATTTTTTACGCCCCTGTTTCGGTTTGTCGCCCAGGAAGAATTATCAGACGATGGGGCAACCGAGCAGTTAGAGAACTTTTTACAGTCTCCTCGCGTCACTCAACGCACGGACGACGATCTGACCCTATTATTAGCTACCCTAAAAGGAGATGTCGATCGAGCGGGCTCTGCTACTTCATAGACGATGGCAGCGAAGTCGGGGAGCGTCTGATTTTGGCAATCTTCCAATCGCCCCGGGCCGTTCGGTTCGAGCGAATCGCGATCGAGGCATTTAGACGCCTGGTGTTTCCACACCCGATCCCGGTATCCTCATCTGTGTCCGATACTTTTCCCTAAGCCCAAGGCTGTGTAACAACAAACCTCTCAAACTGCAATGCAGGTGCAACGGCAATCGAACGGACGAACCCTTATCCTACACACCGAGTTGGGCAGTGGCGGCGAGGGAAAAATTTACGCCCTCGATGGCGATTCGACTCTGGTGGCTAAAGTTTATCACCAACCCACCGCTGCTGCCGCGCGCAAGTTGGCAGCCATGCTGGCGAACCCTCCCTACGATCCCGATGCGGCGGAAAACCAAGTGTCGATCGCCTGGCCGGTGGATTTGCTGGTGCGGGACGGAAA
This sequence comes from Zarconia sp., assembly GCF_057467645.1. Taxonomy (NCBI): domain Bacteria; kingdom Bacillati; phylum Cyanobacteriota; class Cyanophyceae; order Oscillatoriales; genus Zarconia; species Zarconia sp. The sequence continues at coordinate 76,179 of NZ_JBRJXU010000083.1, read as the reverse complement.
AACCGTGGGGTTTTTGATGCCCCGCGTCGATGGGGTGCGACCGGTTCACGATTTTTACAATCCCAAAACTCGGCGCGATCGCTGTCCTTTTTTTAACTACCGTTACCTGCACCGCACCGCCCAAAACCTGGCAGTTGCCGTCAGTCGCTTGCACGGCTGCGGTTACGTCGTCGGGGATGTGAACGAGTCGAATATTTTAGTCAGCCAAAGGGCGTTGGTGACGCTGGTGGATACGGACTCGTTTCAGGTCAAAGATCGCAACTCGAATACGATCTATCACTGTCCGGTGGGCAAACCGGAATTTACCCCCCCCGAGTTGCAAGGTAAGGTGTTTCGCAAGCTCGATCGCACCCCCGAACAAGATCGCTTCGGCTTGGCGGTGCTGATTTTTCAAATGCTGATGGAAGGCACTCACCCATTTGCGGGGGTCTATACCGGTAGCGGCGACCCTCCGGCGATCGAGGCGCGCATTGCAGCCGGACATTTTCCCTACGGCAATCGTCGGGTTCCCTACCGCCCCACCCCGGTAGCCCCTTCTTTTGAAATCCTGCATCCCAAGTTGCGGCGTTTGTTCGTGGAATGTTTCGAGAACGGACATCGCTATCCCGGCGCGCGGCCGGATGCGTTGGTGTGGGTAGAAGCTCTAGATGCGGCCCAACGGGAACTCGTCACCTGTTCGGTCAGTTCCCAACATCTATACGGCAAGCATTTGAGCCATTGTCCCTGGTGCGAGCGCACTCGTCAGTTGGGCGGACGCGATCCCTTCCCCACCAAGGAAAATTTAGAGCGCTCGCGCCGTTTGCCGCCCCCACCGCGCCGCCGCAAGCCCGTCCGTCCCCAGCCCGTTTCACAGCCAGTTGCCCAGCCGGTACGAGCGACGATCACCCCCATTCTGCCCAATGCCACCTTTATCTTGTCCTCCCACAGCGTTCCCGGTACGAATCTTGGGGGTTGGTGGCAGCAGGTCGCCCAGTGTAAAAACGATTTGTTTGCTGGCAGCGCGATCCTGATCGCCACGATTATCGGGGTCGTCTATTGGTCGAATCAATCCCCCCAACCGGATGCCAGGACTTATCCAGGGGAGGGAGCAGTGCCCAACGCCATTGCGAACGTCTCCTCGGAAACCGGATCGGAACCGAATGCCGACTCTCCCCTCGTTTTGGTGGAGCGATTGAAAATCCATCCAACACCAGTAGCATCAGTAGCGATTTCCCCCAACGGTCAGATGTGGGCTGCCAGCAGTCAGGAGGGAACGGTAAAAATTGGCAGCGTCTCCGATGGGAGAGTGTCGCAATTGATTCAGGGCAAGCAGATTGCGGCCGTGGCTTTTGGCACGGACGATCGAACTCTGGTGGGGGGAACCCTGGGTGCGGTGGAAGTGTGGCAGCTTCCGCAAGGAACCGTTGAGGGGATCTTTCCGGTGGGTTTGGATGAAATCCAGATGACGGCCATGCGCTCGTCTGGGGAGATTTGGCTCGGTGGCACGTTGAATGGCAAACAGGCTCTGTGGAATGCCTCTTCTCGAGAAATTAGCGAATTGACCTTCGATACCGAGGCTCGGCTGGTGGCCTGGAGTGAGGATGGTAAAACCCTCGCAACATTGGGACGGGGGATTCAGGTGTGGGATTTATCGACGCGCAAACTGCGCCGCACCCTCGAAGCCGATGCGTTGGGAACGATTGAAGTGGTCGCGTTGAGTCCCGATGGGGCGATCGCCGCCAGCAGTCGTGCCGACAGCAATACGATTCGATTCTGGGAGGTGAAAACGGGCAATCTCCTCCACGAAGAACCGGCGGTCAATACCAGTGCGATCGCCTGGAGTCCCGATGGGAAAACCCTAATCGCCGGAGAAGAGGATGGCTCGATCGGGATTTGGCAAGTACGGTTCGACTAATGCGATCGCCCGACTCGCCCGAACAGCGATATTGCAGTCGCCATGTTAATTAGGACACTCGTGAAGGTTAGCTTCGGGGGAAAGACTACGGGTTAATGAAACAATAGAGTTCTTGGGAAATAAGTGCGATCGCGCACAATCAAAATTTGTTGGTGTGATGTTTCGAGTTGTTGTCACATGCGGTCTTGACGACTGCGATCGGATCGAGACTGCCAGCCAATGCTCTTAGGCACTGACTGACAGTCTCGTTTTATCCAAAAGGCACCCCGATACAATGATGGCGGAGAGAAGACACCCACAGAAAAGCCAAGGTGCACAGATCGGCAAATTCTCGACGTTCAACCAAGATTAGGGAGAGGGAATGAACCCACGCAACTTGCGTTGAAAGAGAGTTGCACTCGATGCACGCTTGCCTAGCTGTTGTGATTTCTATTATAAGTGCTTTTACGGAATTATGGGTAGCTTTTTCGGCAAAAACCAGTAAAAATAATTAAGATGTAAATCGAATTGGTTAAAAAAAGACAGAAATTCGCTCCCATACTCACAAAAGCACGTACGTATATAGATATATGAAGATAAAAAAATGCGTATAATTACGGTTTAATTTGTGGTCGGGAAGATCGATCGCCCCACACATCCGACAGTCTCGTGAGACTTTCATGAGACAATAAGTCGAGCCAGATAACCGAGTCCTCACTCAAACCGATCGTGAAGCCTATTCTGCTCGCCCTCGATTTTGGCGGTACGAAACACGCCGCAGCCACAGCCATTCCAGGGACGCGACAGTGGAAGACCTACGAGCGCATTCTCTCCCCAGCAGATGCGAATGCTCGATCGGACATCGAGAACATTATCGCGATCGCCCGTCAGGTACTCGATGGGGCAACTCCCAGCGCCATTGGAGTCAGCTTCGGCGGCCCCGTTGATGCCACAACCGGGACGGTGCGTCTCTCCCATCACGTTCCTGGCTGGGAAAACATTCCCCTGCGACAAATTCTCGAAGCAGAATTCTCCGTCCCCGCGCGCGTCGATAACGATGCCAACGTGGCGGCATTGGGAGAATATCGGTTTGGGGCCGGCTTTGGCTGCGACAGCTTATTTTACATCACCATCAGTACTGGAGTCGGGGGTGGCTGGATTCTCAACGGGCAGCCCTGGCGCGGTGCGGGGGGAATGGCAGGAGAAATCGGTCATACCGTCGTCGATCCCAACGGGCCCGAATGTTTGTGCGGTAAGCGGGGTTGCGTGGAACGTCTGGCATCGGGGCCCTACATCGCCCGAGATATTATTGAGACGTTGCAAACCCAACCAGCGAACAAATTGGCAGGGGGCGATATTCTGCGGCAACTGGTAAATAACCACCTCGAATCGATTACCGCCCAAACCGTCAGTCAAGCAGCCGGGGAGGGAGACGAATTGGCGCGAGAAGCCTTGGAAAAAGCCGGTTGGGCATTGGGTGTCGGTATCGGCAACGCAGCTAACTTCGTCAATCCCCAACGGTTCGTCCTCGGGGGAGGGGTGACCAAATCGGGCGAGATTTTCTGGGAGGCAGTGCGACGGGCAGCCCGCGAAACGGCACTGCCGGAAGTAGAGTTCGAGATCGTTCCGGCTGCGTTGGGGGATGATGCGCCGCTGTGGGGGGCGATCGCCTTAGCAGAAGATTTGCACTCAAGCATTGGCTGCTAAATAAGCGGCAAATGAGGTTCGGGCTTCCGCTGGCAGTCGCTTTGGGCGCATGGTTTCTCGGTCGACAAACAAACCTTTTTGAGTCCCCTCCGCAGCCAATTTTTGTTGAGGGGTCTCGAAACGAAACTGCATCGTGGCAGAGGCATTTCGCAACTCCGACAGCCAGAGCTCGACTCGCACTCGATCGCCTAAGTACAAGGGTGACTTATAGGTGATACTGGTATGAACTAAAACCGGGGTAATTCCTTGCTTTAAAACCTCATGAGTTGGCAAGCCCACAGCTTCGAGCAACTTAATGCGCCCGATTTCCATCCACTGGATGTAAACGGCATTATTCACGTGCCCGTTGAAATCAATTTGATAGGTATAAATGTCCAAGTCAAAGGAAACTTTTTGCATGGTTTACTCGCTCCGAAAACAATTGGACGATCGTTAAGTCACCAGCTAGTGACAAAATATCATAGTCACCACCTGGTGACAAGTTGTAAAAGTAATTATGGTTCGCGATAAAGAGGAAACGAAAGCTCGGATTCTAGCAGCCGTTGGCAAATTACTCGCCGAGTCGGGATTTCAGAAACTGGGCGTGAATGCGATCGCCCGCGAAGCCGGTGTGGACAAGGTTTTAATCTACCGTTACTTCCAGGGGTTACCGTCTTTACTTCAGAGCTTCGGGCAAGAGGGCGGATACTGGACGACACTCCCGGAACTCGTGGGCGATGAATCGACGGTTGATGCCGAAACATTAGCCGAATGGATGCGATATCTATTGGTAGAATTCATGGGCGATTTAAAACAGCGCCCGGTCACCCAGGAAATTCTCCGATGGGAGTTACTTGAAGGGAACGAACTCACCCAAGAACTCGCCAGCGTCCGAGACAAAATTGCCTTAGACAGTTTAAAATTTCTGGAGCAGAAAGGTTCTTTTCCAGAAGATAAAGATATTCCTGCGATTAGTGCGATTTTAATTGCGGGAGTGGTGTACCTCACATTGCGAACCAAATCCAGCGAGACGTTTATGGGCATTGATTTCAGTTCGCCTGCAGGCTGGGAACGAATTGAAGCCGCAATAGAAGCGATCGTTCGATCGACGTTCGGGGAAGATGAGACGTGAATTTCCCCGACTCGCCCATTTCTCCCCATCCCCCACAGCAAACACCGCGTTTCCGGAAATTTTGCAGATGAATCACGAACCCGCCACCGATTGGCGTCAATATTGGTCCCTCGATCGCAGCATTACCTATCTCAATCACGGGGCGTTCGGCGCCTGTCCGATTCCGGTGTTGGAGGCGCAACAACGCTGGCGGCAGCAGCTAGAGTCGGAACCCACTCGCTTTTTCGGGCGGGAATACGAAGACCTGATTAACCAAGCGCGAGAGAAATTGGCGGCGTTTGTCGGTGCCGATGCCGAAGATTTGGTATTCGTTCCCAACGCGACGGCGGGGGTGAATACCGTTTTGCGTTCTCTGAGGTTCCAGCCGGGAGACGAACTGCTGACGACGAATCACGAATACAATGCCTGTCGCAACGCCCTCGATTTTGTCGCCCAACGAGACGGGGCAAAGGTTGTTGTCGCCGAGATTCCCTTTCCTCTGGAAGCGCCCGAAGCGGCGATCGAACCGATAATGGAGTTGGTTTCCCCCCACACGAAACTCGTTCTGGTCGATAACATTACCAGTTCTACGGCCCTGGTGATGCCGATCGAAGCTATTATCCGCCAACTATCGCAACGAGGTATCGATACCCTCATCGATGGTGCCCACGCCCTCGGTGCAATTCCCCTCAATTTACGCCAACTGGGGGCTACCTACTACACCGGTAACTGTCATAAGTGGTTGTGCGCGCCGAAAGGGGCGGGTTTCCTGTACGTGCGTCGGGACAAACAAGCAGCGATTCGTCCCCTGACTATCAGCCACGGGGCAAATTCTCCCCGAACCGATATTTCCCGGTTTCATCTGGAGTTTGACTGGACGGGAACCCAAGATCCGACAGCGTACCTGTGCGTTGGGGAGGCGATCGAATTTATGGAGTCGCTGGTGCCGGGAGGGTGGCCGCAACTGATGGCGCGAAATCGCGAAATGGCGATCGCCGCCCGGAATCTTCTGTGCGATCGATTGGGGATTCAACCCCCCAGTTCTGAAGACAGCATCGGTACCATGGCTTCTATTCCCATCCCCGACGATATCTTTCCCTTGCCTCCATCCACCGGACGGATCGATTCGTTGCAAGATCGACTTTTTCAGGATTTTCAAATCGAAGTGCCGATTTTTCCCTGGTATGCGCCCCGACGATTGCTGCGGGTTTCGGCGCAACTTTACAATACTTTGGAGGATTATCAAAAACTCGATCGGGCTTTGGAGGTTTTAGGGCAACTCTGAGTACGATTCAGGGAGATCGAGAAGATCGGGTCTCCAATTCTCTCCTCCAGTTTCCCAAACTCACCCTCGCGATATCCGCGCTGAGTCTAGCGATTGCGATATTAACGTCAGTTTTGCTACCGCGACGTCGACGGGATGCCGACTCTGGGTGAGGTTCGGGCCGTCGGCAAGCCTCGCCAAAGCGAAGCGACAACACTGGCTACATCTGGTTGCTGGGGAGCAAAGTACTTCATCCCTATTCCCCATTCCCCGCCCTCACCGGAAACAGTCTTATCCAAAACTGACGTTATATTAGTCCCACTTCTTCGATCGGACTTCATCAACGAATTTTTGGGCTTCTTCGAGGGATTGCCAGGAGTAGCGATCGCTCAAAAGTTGAGGAAATTTTGCACAGTCCCGATTCGGATCGATATTCGTTATATTGTCCGGTAACGCGACATTGCATAAATACGGCGACCTTTCCCCTTCCAGTTGACTCGAAGTCAGATTTTTAGCTGCTCTCAAATCTGTTACGAATAGCAGGCTGTTGCTGAGGTTAGTATTACTGAGGTCGGTATTGCTGAGATTAGCTTCGCTGAAGTCGGCATTGCTGAGGTTGGCTTCGCTGAGGTAGGCATTGCTGAGGTTAGTCTCCCAGAGGTAGGCATTACTGAGGTTAGTATTACTGAGGTCGGTATTGCTGAGGTTGGCATTGATGAGGTTGGCTTCGCTGAAGTCAGTCTCCCAGAGGTAGGCATTGTTGAGGTTGGCTTCGCTGAGGTCAGTCTGCCTGAGATCGGATTCTATGAGATAGGCATTGCTCAGGTTAGCATCCGCAAGATCCGCTCCCTGTAAATCGATGCTCTTGAGATATATATTTTTAAAATCAATGCCCGAGAAACTCTGGTCTTTAAAGCTAATGACCGGTTCGATTTTCTCTTCATTTTCATCCGTTGTAATCGTTGTTAATCCCGATGCATGAAGAAACCCGAGCAGTTGCTGTTTTCTGGATAAATCGAGTTCTCTGAGAGCGGCAACGGTTCTTCCTCTAGCCAGGACAATTGCACCAGGATTGGGTTTTTCTGCTAAAAGATTTTGTTCGAACGTCAGTGTTTCTAGACGATCGAAATAGTCTTTGAGTCGTTGATTTAGTTCGGCTTCCCGTTGAAATTGACTGCTGATGATACTACCCGAGATCGCAATCGTTAGCGGAACGGCAAGTAAATGCGTCCATTCCAGCTTGGGCATCGAGAAGAGAAACCACTTGGGAGTCTCGATGAAAACGAGCCGAAGTGCTTGTTTGGCAGGACGGCTGCTACGAAAGAGTATTGTCCTGACCGGGTTACGAATAATCTTTTTTGATGTTTCCCAGTCACTCTGGGCATCTCCCGTTTGACCAGACTGTAAACGCCTCTGGTAAAGCTCATATGCAATTTGTTGTGTATTTTTCTGTTGTCGATCTTCTCGACTGTTTTGAGCAATACTCTTCTTGAACCAAGACATAACGGATGACTAACGCCACGTGCAACAGCAACGATCCAAAACCTGACACAGCACGAAAAAGGTTAAGGGGGAAGGGGAGAGGGAGAATTTATCGGCTAAGTCATGTGGTGACTGAGCCGACAGTTTCAGATGAGATTAGGAAGTCGGGCCGGCTTAAAATAATCAACTGCTATATATGACTGCGATCGATGGTTGTATTCCGGAAAAGGGCAAACTAGATCTAACGTCAGTTCGGGATAAAAAGTGTCGGTTGGGGGTGGGGTGTGGGGTGTGGGGTGTAGGGGGCGATCGCGAGTGCTTAGAGTCGATTAGAGCTAGTGGGGTGAGAGGTTATTCTACTGATGACTCGAATCCACATCAGTACGCTCGACTTTCAAGTATCCTTAACCCGAACTGACGTTAGATATAGATTCTAGTTGCGTGCTGGAAACTGATGAAGAAGAGCTGAGGAATGAGATGTTGCTGGGGAAATAGGAGAAGAAAGATACGGGTGTGGTGTACGCTATAGCTGTCCGAATCTAGATGAATACAGCGATCGCTATCGCCCATGAACGTACTCGATCGACACTGGAAAAATTTATTCGGGAACTGTTCCCTCGATGGGGAGGCGTGGCACTCGATTACCACCACCTATTCGGCGAACCAACTCGAAATCGGCAGCCGGAAATTCATCAGAAGCTTTCATCCCAGCCCTGATCGCACTTCGATTACCCACATCAATCGCTACTACGAAGCCAATGGCAGCACTCGGGAACGCACCTGGCAAATCGAGAAGTCCGAATGCAACCAACCCGATGGCTTGATTCATCCCGCAGCCGGTTCGATGCGGGCCCTTTCGGTGGGGGAGGGAGTGACGGCATGGGTGGTGCCGAAATGGATGCCGGGCCGTTCCGTGAGTCCGGAGTTGTTTATTCCCGACGGCAACCGCCGCCAGAGTTTGGTGATTGTCTATACGACGGTGGGTTGGATCGATCGCATTTTTCACATTCGCGAACAACTCGGCGAATTTCTACCACCCCCCTCTGCGGCGGCAGATATCGATCGATCGGGACAATGGCAGGTCACTCGCACCCAGATGACCCCAGATTTAGAAATTTGCACTGAAAACCCCACCGAACCCCTCGAACTCGATACACTGCTCGATCGGGATTTGGAACGGTCTCTGGTCGATGGCGTGGTGGTTTACGCACCGGAAAAACTCACCCAGGGAGAGGAATTCGAAATTGGTGCCGGTCAGTTTCTGAGCGATCGCACCTACAAGCAAGTGCGCGTCCGCTACAATAGCTCGGGGGTTTTCGATTTATTGAGTGCCGAACACTTCGAGAAAATTGGATGAGAGAAAATATGAGGTTCTCCTCCAGTGGACTGGAGCTTTCAAGCTAAAATAAGATGACTGAAGTTTAGAAAAACTCGTCATTCCAGATAGTTTGTGCGAAAAATCTAGTCTGGGATCGAAACGACGCAATGGGAGCGGCTCGAAATGCGATCGGATTTACAAGAGTTGAATCTTACCTTAGAACAAGTCCAAGAAATTTCGGGCTTAAGCGATCGCGACGTGCAAGATTACGAAGCCACAAAATCTCATCACACTCTATTTCTCTCCCTGAGTTCGCGCTTTACCTCAGTTTGCTTGCGGCGCAGCGACGTTCAAGAAATTACCGATCTTTTAAGCTGGCTTCATTCCCGAAAAATTCTCAAAAATATCCTCGATAAAGTTTATAACTATATCAAGTTAATTAAGGCAATCGATATTAACGACCAACTCGAAGCTGCGGGAAATCCCACTTTGAATTTGAGCGATCGCCAACAAGTTATCGAAGCAATTTCCGCCGCAAGAGAAGATTTATTAAGAGCATTAAAAACAGAGCGAATTTTGCGGGAAAATAAAGATTTTATTGATAGCAATCCTCACATGTTTGCGAGTAATTTAACTGCTTTGCCAACACTACAAGTGAGCGAACAAGCTAGCGAATACGGACGATTGCTCGATGAAACCTTGCAGATTGCTGTGGGGGTTCGGCAAGAAATCAATAAATTGCAAGGGTGATTTATTAAGTAATAACGCGGTGTGCAACTTTAAGCCAAGCCATATGGTGAGTGAGTCGAAAAATCCCCCATTCCCCATTCCCCATTCCCCCGTGCAGTCAAGTTTTGGATAAAAAAGTTGCACATGGCGTTAATAAGTAATAAGTTTTTGAGTCGGATACCTTAGATGGTATAGCGCTTCGCGCTGGTTGATTTAAACGATTGAAGAAATAGGTTTTTTACATTCTCTATTCCCTATTACCCATGACTGAAAATGTGTAACGTAAAGAGCGAGAACTGCTATAACTGTCTGAAAAAAAAACTAATTTTAAAATCGATCGTAACGCATCTTTTGACCCCATAATTTGTAAGAAAACTGGTGGGGTATGGTGTTTTTCGGGTGGGGATTTCACTTTCTCAGGGACGATCGAACTGCCCTCCAACGCCATCTCACATTTCTCAATGTATGAAACATCCATCCCCACAATGGAGTCTGTCAAACTGAATCGATCCGAGATGCTCGATCGCCCGAACCGTCCCATTCGAGGGAGGCGATAAAAACCCCGATCGCATTCCACCTAAGCACGAAATTGTTCCTCCCCGAGATGCGATCGATCTACCTCAACGTGAAGCTCGGGTTAAGGGGAGTAGCGGTAATATCCAGTGGGGCTCAGGTGTCAGGATCGGGGGTGGGGTAGTAAAGAGCGATTCGAGTTCCTTGAGATTGAGGTGAACGATCGAAAACTCAAATTCTGACTCACCCGAATCGATGATGAGGCTTTTCTATTTCCCACACCCCATACCCTAAACTCCACACCCTACTCTCACCGAAAGCGGTTTTATTAGGAGCAAACTTTACCTCAAATCTCGATCGCAACATTGCCAAGCTCTAAATTTCTTTATATTTTATGGAGGTTCCCCCAACTCCGATCGCCGGACGGGCAAACTAGCATGACCGAGTCTCCTAACCCTCAGCCTTCTAACGAATCCAGTCCTCGGAGACGGTTCGGGCGCGTCAAAGCCGCTATCGGCATCCTCCTACTCACCGGCGTGGGGGGCGGTATCGGCTGGGGGTGGTGGTTTGTCGATCGCGAACTGGTGCCGTTGGTGACTCGAGAACTGACTAAACTCCTGAATCGACCGGTGAACGTCGGGCAAATCCAGAGCATTTCCCTCGGCAGCATTCGGGCGGGAAAATCCACCATTCCCGCCACCGCCAGCGATCCGGATTCGGTGGAAATCGATGGGGTGAAAGTACGCTTCAATTTGCTCAAGTTCCTCTGGAGTCGCAAGTTGGACTTGGATGTGACCTTAGTCGAACCGACGGTTTACATCGAACGAGATTTAGATGGTGCGTGGGTGAGTACCGAGATTGCAGAAGCTGGGGAGGAACCCGGACTCATTCAAGTTGCCCTCAATCGGATTGCCCTGGAAAAGGGAACGGTGACGGTTAGCGATCCCCTCGTCGATTTGCGACAAGCCGAGTTGGAAGTTGCCCGTCAGGAGGCGGAAGCCGCAGACAAAGCCGAGGCGGAAGCCGCCCCAGAAAAGACCGATGATGCCGAAGAAACGGAAGAGGAAGTACTCGAACTGCCGGTGATTTCTGCCCCGCCATCGGAAACCACCTTTAAACGAGTCAATGGCAGCGTTGATTTTCTCGACGATAGCGATCGCATCAAGTTTGAAACCACCGCCTACCCCAAAACCGGACGCGCCCGAGTTCGAGGAGAATATCTCGTCTCTAAAGAAGATCTGAAATTAAACGTCTCCGGTCAAAATCTTCCCGCTGGGGAGGCGAGTATTTTCGTGGATTTGCCCGTGGCGATCGCAACGGGGAAAATTAATACCAACCTCAATGTCGAACTCGATCTCGATCGATCCGAAATTCCTCCCAACCTCGAAGGCAATCTCCGGTTTGAGGAAATCGACGCTCAAATCGATAACGTTCCCCAACCCCTAATCCAGGGAGACGGACAACTGCGATTTTCCGGGTCTTCGATTCTAATTGAAGATACCCAAGCCAATTACGGTTTACTACCAGTTTTCATTCCTCAGGGGTTAATTAACCTCACCCAAGGTTACGAAATCCCGATCCAAGTCCAACCCACGGATTTAGCCCAGTATCTGACCACCCTCGAACTCGAATCCCCCGTCGAGATTAACGGAGAAGCCGAAGCCGTTCTCAAAGTCGTCGGCCCCATCGAAACCCCGGTATTGATTGGAGAAGCCAAAACCACCGACGTCACCACCATCGATCGCATTCCCTTTGGCGAAGTCGGCGCGCAATTTGCCCTCGCCACCGCTGACGGCTTACTGGAAATCCGACAGATTCAAGCCATTCCCGATGTGGGGGGCGAAGTTCAAGGGGCAGTGGTGGTTCAGTTGCCCACTGCTGAAAATCCCGATCCCAGCCAAAACCTACCCACTTCGGACGGACCAGAAACCTCACCACCAGAAACCTCACCCCAAGAGACTCCGCAAAGTTCTCAAGAGGATGGGAGTCCTCTACCGCAATTGGAAAATCTGCAAAATCCAGAACCCGAAGCCGCCGAGGATGCCACACCGGAAACAAACGTAACCCTCGATTCTCTATTCTCTCCAGAACCGCCGGCATCGGAAAATCAAAAACCGGAAAATCTAGACCCTCAAACAACCCCTAACCTGAACATTGAAGAATTCGAGGTAGACGAAGATTCCCCCCTCGCCCCCTTTGTCGGCGACGAAGCTCCCACGGAAGCCGTCACCGAAATCCCCTCGGATACTCCCCTGGACGCTTCCGAAACCGCAGAAAACCCAGATACTGCTGAAGACGAAACCTCCGAAGACCCCCAACCCCTAATTCGTGGAGAATTCCTCGCCCTCGACGTACCCGGAGTTGCGATCGCCGAACTCTACGAAGTCAGCCTACCTCCAGATATCGAAATCGGTTCGGTGGATGCCATCACTCGCATCGAAGGGCCGGCCGATAACTTACAAACTCGGGTGCAATGGGAAGCCCTCAATGCCACCTACCCCGCCAAAGGGGAAATACAAATTCTCCCGGCCGGTCTCCTGTTTCAAAATACCTTAGTGCAAGTGGGGGATTCGATCGTCCAAGGGGGTGGGGCTTTAGTGGGCGATCGCTGGGAAGCCTTAATCCAACTCGACGAGACCCCCATTGATGCCCTTCTGCCGCCGGAACAAACCCAAGGTTTCGATTTCGGAACGGCAACTGGTCCGATTCAGCTCGCCGGAACCGTGGAGACCTTCGACCTCGCCAGCATTGAAGGGGTGGGACAGCTCGATGTAACCGTCGGTGGCGGTAACGTTCAAGCGGTGGGTCGTTTGTCCCAGGGGCAATGGGCCGCTCAACTCGGCCTGGCCGATACCCCCATAACCCCGTTTCTCCCCCCAGAAACTCCCCAAGGTCTGGATTTGGGACCGGCAACGGGTCGGATCGAACTGACCGGGTCGATCGATTCTTTCGATCTCGCCAGCCTCCAAGGCGGGGGACAACTGGGTTTGACGGTGAATGGGGGAGATGTCGTCGCCGCTGGCGGACTGGCCCAAGGACAGTGGGAAGCCATCCTAGAGTTGGTCGATACCCCGATTACCCCGTTTTTACCCCCAGAAACCACCGCCGCGTTGAACCTGGGACGGGCGACGGGTCAAATGAAACTGGCCGGGTCTCTGGATGCGACGGATTTGGGCAGTATCGAAGCATTGGGGCAGTTGAACCTCTCCGCCGCGGGTGGGAATGCTGCCATTGGGGGAACCCTGCGCCGGGGACAGTGGGATGCGGTTATCGAAGCCGAGGAAATCCCGATCGCCAATCTCGCACCAGACTTGACTGGGGATGTCGGTGTTGTTGGGGGCAATATGACCCTCTCCGGTCCCGATCTATCTTTCGATCCCAATGCGATCGCCGGTCGTGGCACCCTCCTGTGGGGTCTCGGTGCCGGTGGGGCCCAGGCGGATGTCATCCTCGATAAGGGTCGCTGGCAGGCGGATATCCCTCGGTTCGGACTCCCTTTAGAACCGTTTCTGGCGTTCCTCCCAACAGAGGTCGCCGCCAACGTCCCGTCTGCCTTGTTGGGAGATGGGAAAAACCAAGCCTTCGCCAGCGGAACGGGAATTCTTGGGGGATCGGTGAACTCGTTAATGGCTGCGGACTGGCAGAATTTTGAGGGGAACGGGGACGTGATCGTGGGGCTGAATGGGGGCGGTACCAGAGGAGACGTCACCCTCGCCGACGGACGCTGGCAGGTGAGTTTAGCGGAATTGCAAGTTCCCCTCGCCCCGTTTTTATCGTTGCTACCGAAGGAGGTTGCCGCTTACGTTTCCCCCGAATTATCCATCGGTCCGTTGATGGCGGGGGGGAAAGAAGGGTTACTCATTTCCGGTTCGGTATACGGCTTGCGTCCGGAAAGTTTGGTGGTAGATGGGGCGCTCGGATTTCAATTCGATGGGGGGAACAGTGCGTTCGTTCTCGATGGGGAGTTCGATCGCGGCACCTGGAATGCTCTGACGACTTTAGAGGGACTCGACCTCAATACCCTATTTCCGCCGGATGTTGTCAGCAGCTTATCGGGTGGCGCGGCCACCGCAGATGTTCGAGGACAACTCGACGGTCAACTGAGCTGGGTGGGAACCCTGCGCGATTTTACCCCAGAGGCGATCGCCTCCGCTTTGCAACCGGAATCGATCGCCGAGGGAGAATTTATCCTGCGTCAGTTTGAAGTCAACCAGACCGCCTTCGATTCCGTTATTCTCGGTGAAATCGATCGCACCACGAAGGGGTTGCGCCTAGAAGCCACCGCTGCGGATGGAACCATTGTCGGGCAACCCGATTCCCTCACCCTGGAATTTGGCAATACCTTCTTCCCCACCCTGCTGGAAACGCAATTTGATGTGGCCGCTCAAACCCTGGTGGATGTGGGAGATGAGGGGAGCTCGCGCGGAACTCTGCTCGACGAAGAAACCTATGCCGTTTCCGCCCGCGTCGAACGCAAAGGCAGCGTTATCGATGCCGACGTGAGTAACGTACCCCTATCGCTGTTTGGGTTGAACCTGCCGAGCGCGCCGCCATCCCCAGCCGCCAAACCCGTAGACGGCAAACCCTCCGAGGAGGATGTCTCGGACTCGGTGGAGAATGCTCCCATTCCCGGACTCCCCATTGCCGGACTGATTTCGGGCGCAACTCAATTTAATTTAGCGACCCAAACGGGAAATGGGAACGTTCGGATCGATCGCCCCAGCATCGGTCTGACTCGCGCCGATTCCTTCGTGAGTCAGTTCGACTACACCGGCGACAGTCTTGCGTTGAACGATACAGTCCTCAACAAAGGAATTAGCGAGTATCGCCTGGCCGGTCGCGTCGATTTTAACCCCAAAGACCCGCAATTTTTCGGTTCGGTGGAAATTGCCAGCGGTCAGATCCAAGACATACTCGCAGCATTAGGCTGGTTCGATATTCAAGCTCTCGCCCGAGGCTTGGAACCCCCTGAATATACGCCGGCAGCGGAGTTAGAGTTACCCTCTGTGGGCATTCCCGACGCCCCCCTACTCGACCAGTTACGCCGCTTTTCGGAAATTCAAGCCCTCCTGGAACAGCAGCGTGTCGCTCGCAAAGCTGCCGATCCCCTACCGGGACTCTACGAACTTGAGGGTCTGTTCGACGGCAAACTCGATATCGTCGGCTCGATGAATACCGGGGTGAATGCAGACTTTGCCCTTGAGGGTGGCGAATGGGTCTGGGGCAAGCTCGAAGATAGCCAAGGGAACCTGCAACCTCGGTATCGAGCGAACCAACTGGTGGCGGTGGGCAGTTTGGAAGATGGGTTGTGGAATTTTGATCGACTCGACGTTCGCGCCAACTTAGGACAGGAAACGGAGACTCAGTTAGAGTTTGCCGGTCTGATTGGGGGCAAGCAACAGTCGGCTCAGTTTAACTTAGTCAATTTGCCCCTGGAGTTTATCGAACAGTTTACGGAATTCCCCCTCGGCATCCAAATGTCGGGCAACCTCAACACCAGTGCCGCCCTGTCGGGGAGTTTTGCCAACCCGCAAGCACGGGGAGAGTTGAGCATTACCGAAGGAATTTTCAACGGCGAACCCCTCGCATCGAGTCGGGGCGGCTTTTCCTATAGCGATGCTCGGTTGAATTTTAGCTCGCAATTGTCTATCCAAGGTCCCGATCCGATCGCCTTGCGCGGTTCGATTCCCTACGAGTTTCCCGGTTCGACGGCGACTCCCGAGAGCGAGGAGTTTAACCTGGAAGTGAACGTTGAAAACGAAGGACTCCGAGTCCTGAATCTGTTCAACGACCAAGCCATTTGGGAATCGGGTCAAGGTACGGTGGATGTGGATATTGCTGGAAAACGGATTGAGGGGGTGGGATATTTACCTGAAAGTACGATCGGGTTTATCGAGCTGGAAAATGCGGTGTTTTCCTCTCCCAGCTTGCCCGAACCCCTGACGAACGTCACGGGAATCCTGCGCCTCGAAGACGATACGATCGCCATTGAAGAGAGCTTAACCGGACAGTTCGATCGCGGACAAGTGGTGGCGACCGGGTCGTACTCTTTGGTGTCGCCGGTCTTGCCGGAAGGACAAACGCCCCTGACGGTTGGCCTCGAAGGAGTGGAACTGGAGTTGAAAGGGTTGTACCGGGGGGGCATCGACGGTGAAATCGTGGTGGGGGGTTACTTCTTGGTTCCCCAAATCGGTGGAGAGATTACCCTCAGCGACGGTCAGGTGTTGTTGCAGGAACAGCCAGCGGCCACGGAAGAACCGGAAATCGATTTGTCCGATCCCTTCGCCCCGGTGGTGCTCTACGATAACCTCAACTTGGTGCTGGCGCGCAATACCCAAATTCTCACCCCGCCCGTTCTCAACTTCCTGGCCGATGGGGAACTGACCATTACCGGCACGATCGAAGATCCCCGTGCGGCGGGAACGATTTTTTTGCGGCAGGGGTTGGTGAATCTCTTTACCACCCAGTTCACCCTGGCCCGAAACTATAAAAATACGGCGACCTTTCTTCCCGAACGGGGACTCGATCCGAATCTATCGGTGTTGATGCGGGCTTCGGTGCAGGAGGCCACTCGCGATCGCTTCCCGGCGAAACCAACGGATGTGGAAGCCCTGGCGGAAATTCAAGAGTCGGCGATCGAACGAGGGACGGTGCAAACGGTGCGCATCGAAGCCAAAGTTACCGGTCCGGCGAGCGAGTTGGCCAATAACCTCGAACTCACCAGCCGTCCCGCCCGCACGGAAACGGAAATCGTGGCGCTGATGGGGGGCGGATTTGTCAATACTTTGGGACGGGGAGATACGACGTTGGCGATCGCGAATTTAGCCAGTTCGGTGCTGTTGACTCAAATTCAAGCGGCCGTGGGGCAGACCCTGGGATTGCGAGATTTTCGCCTCTTCCCGGCGATTAATTCTCGAACTTCGACCCTAACGTTGGGGGCGGAAGTGGGGGTGGATTTAACCCAGGATATTTCCGCTTCGATTCTGCGGATTTTGGATTCGCGCGAGTCGACCCGCTTTAATCTGCGCTATCGCCTCAGCGATACGGTACAGTTGCGAGGCTCGACGGATTTTGATGAAGACCATCGCGGGGAAGTTGAGTTACAATTCCGATTTTAGAGATTAGACATAGGGAATGGGGAATAGGGAATGGGGAATGGGGAATGGGGAACGGGGAATGGGGAACGGGGAATGGGGAATAGAAAAAACCTAGGGATGCGCGGGAAAATAACGTACCCACGTAGGGGTCAAGGGCCCTTGACCCTTACCGTATATCTGGAACGAGCGGGTACCTTATTTCTTTGCAAGTCCCCTATTTCTTCAATTCGTGTAAATACACCAGTCCGCGTTGCGCTATAAACTCTAAAATCTAAAATCTAAAATTCTCAAAGGGTTTTAATGATAACCATTCGTCCTTACAAATCTGCTGACTGGTCTAGAATTTGTCAAATACACGATGCATCGCGTCTTGATGAATTGCGTTTCACCGTCGGAACAGATGCCTTTCTGACCCTCGAGCAAACCGCCGAATCAGAAGGTCTGTTCGATGGCAAGCTCTTTGTCGCCGAGATCGATACGATCGTGCAGGGCTTTGTGGCTTATAGCGATGAAGAACTCACTTGGCTTTATGTTGACCCAACATCTTATAGAAAAGGTGTGGGTCGTGCGTTAGTTCGATATGCGGTGACTGACTCAGCACCGACGATGACAATTGAAGTCCTTGAAGGAAATACACCCGCTCTAGACCTTTATCGTTCTGAAGGCTTTAAAATCATCAAGCGCATTGAAGGTCAGCTTGAAGGGAATGAGAGTTTTGCTGCGGTGGGTTTGGTTTTACAACGTGAGTTGTAGGGTTTGGGGTACGGAGTTTGACAAAAGTTGAGAACTTCTGGTCGAAATCAACAATGGAATCAATTTTGATGCTGAATCGATCGATTCCTTTCCCACCAGAAGTCTATTGAGAGCGATCGCCGTGGAGGACTTGCAGTCGTTGACCTTTAGGATAACGTCATCGAACAAACCATTAACCGACCCGCAGGCGATCGATTAATGGTTTCAAGAGAAGTAATTTTCGAGCTGAATCGTCTTCAGAGTTTGGAAATCGGGTCGCAGCGATCGATTCGATATGATTTGTTCTTATCGCTCGATCTCAACTAGGATTTCCATACGCAGGTTTTAAGTGAAACAGTAGACACACCCCAAAAAGATAGCAGGTTAAAGCCGTTAGGCGCGCTTGCGACGACGACTGAATAAACCGAAGGCGGACACTCCGAGTACGGCCGTTGCAGTTGCCGGTTCGGGAACGCTCTCCACTTCCCCACGCATACTGCGCAGGTTGCCTTCACCCACGTCAACGGCGAAGACGACATCGTTGTAGTCTTTGTCTCCACCGCCAGTCAGGTCTTCCCAAGCCAACACCAGGTAGTTCTCAAACTCGTAAGCCATCAAGTGCTGGAGTCCATCGCTATTCTTGCTGACATCGCCGTACCAGGTGTTGTGATGCTCGCGATTGAAAGCATCTTGTCCCAACCAGAAATCAAGGTTCGTTCCAGCAGCGATCGTTCCTAACTCCACGGTTTCGCCTGCTTGCAATCCATTACCCGGACCCTTTCCTTCCACATATCGATAGCCAGTATAGGTGGAACAAGCACTGGTCAAGCAAGTAATATCATCGAACAGCAATTGTTCCATTTCGGTTGTACCGGTGGTTGTTACGCCTAATGTGTTGCGAAACCCTGCACCTTCACTAATAAAGTGAACTTTGACATCGTGGTCGTAAACTAAGTCTAATTTGGTGGGGTCGAGTTGGTGGTTTTCAACAAATTCGGGGTCGAGTGCTTCGTACTCGGTCTGCACGAATTGTTGGAATCGACGGACATCAAATGCAGCAGCGGGGTTCGTTGCAGCCAGCGTTCCAGAAATTGCCAGGGCACCGGTTAAGAGAGCTTGAAAAAATTTGGTCGTCACGATTGTAAATTCCTTCTGTACTGATTCTTTCAGCTCAACCCATAAAGATGACAAAATTTAGGAATTTGTAGTTCGCTCGAATCACGGTTAAAGCTTTAAGAAATTAGTATTCTTTGATTTAACGCAGACTCGTTCAACTTACCCGTTTTTGAATCTTTTGCTTCTTGGGTCTGTGCTGAAAACTTTTGCTTGAGATAATCTCAATCTATTCTCCTGAATTAGAAACTGTCTTTCTTTTTGAATGTGATTTATTTTTTCTTTATCAAAAATGTTGTTGTTTAAAGTTTTTTAGAAAAAAAGTATTGCAAGCTATTTGTCTTTGCAAAAAAAATCGGTTATTACGTAAGGGATACTGTGAGTACGTCAGGGAAAACACGATCGTTTTTTTAGGAATACCTAAAAATTGAGTTTCTCTCTCGTGATTCATTCAATAATCGTTTCCGTCAAAAATCCTGAAAGCCTTTCTTGAATAGGCTTTTAAGATTAAACTTTATGGCTATTACTACATTAATCGATATAAGAGGGCTACCAAGATCGGATTATTTTTCCGGGATATATTGCCGCATTCTCTAAATTAATATGGATAAAAGTAGATTGTTAACTCATCTTTGTTTGCGCTAATGTATGTTTGAGATTGAAATTGTTTGTTTTTCTCGGAAAACCTAATTTAAGAGGATATTATGCTGCATTTCAGGAGGGGTCGAGTGTGGACATAGCTTGCTAGAAAGCCGACTCGATTGCCGAAGCGGAAATGAGCGGATTGAGACAATATATATAACTATCTTCAGTGAGGGTGCGGACCATCTAAGGGTCACCAGCATACTGCGCCCGTTGCCCTCCGAAGCCCACCTTCACGAGTATCCGCGCTTGCTATGGCGACCGCCATCTAGCCATATTTAAAATGGTTATCGCGGTATTCAGACTGATGAGGACATTTTTTAGCGCGATCGATTGGGAACGGGAACAAGATGTTTGCACTCACGCGCACGCGGCGCGCACTACCTACCCTTCATCGGTTGGATGCGGTTTCACGATTCGAGTATCGATGGAAGGCTTGAAACGCGGCAGTATCACCATCACCAAAAAAGTGGACGGATGGTATATGTCCGTTCTGGTGACGGTTCCCGATGAAGTGCCTCAACTCCCCTTAACCGATGTCAAAGGAGCTAAGGGTGTAGACCTGGGTATCAACAAACTCGCGTCATTGAGCGATGGCAGTTTTGCCGAGAACCCCCGGTTCGCAACCAATAAAGCAACCCGCAGGCGACAACGCATTCGTCAAAGACAAGTAAGCCGAAAGGTCAAAGGCTCTCGCAATCGTGTCAAGGCAATGGTGGAAGTCTCGAAGTTGCACCGCAAGGTCAGTCAAAAACGCGATGCCTACCTGTGGAAAGTTGCCAACCAAGCCCATCGGAAGGTTGATGCGGTCGTGGTGGAAGACTTGAACATCCGGGGGATGAAAGCCAAGTGCAAACCGAAAAAGTGCGAAGAGACGGGTCGCGTTTTGCCCAACGGTCAATCTGCCAAGCGTGGTTTAAACCGTGCGATCGCCGATGCTTCGTGGGGAGCGTTGGTCGAGAAAATCGAGTGGATTGGACTTAAAACCGGGCATCCGGTCATCAAAGTAGCTCCGCAATATAGCTCTCAGGAGTGCCGCCAGTGCGCTCGTGTGTCAAAGCTCAATCGAGGCGGTGAGAAGTTCGTATGTGAAGAGTGCGGCCACGTTGACCATGCCGATACGCAAGCGTCGAGAACGATTTTAGAACGTGCGGGTTTTGTCTTTGCGCGAAATAAATCAAAGACACTACCGGGGGACTCTCGGAAAGTTACGCCGGTCAGAAACGAACCCGCCCTTTATTATGGCAGACGGGTTCGGGGCAGGAACCTCGTTAACGAGGATATCCGGGCTTAAAGTCCGGAGAATCCCCGCCTATGCGCGAGCGGGGAGTGTCAAAGTAGAGTTAACCACTCCAACCCGGCGAGGTGAGAAAGGAAGTTTCGATCGCAGTTTTCTGGTTGAGTCGCTCCAGACTGTCAGGGTAAGCACGACTCGCAAAGGTAAAGGTATCGCAACCGCGCCGACTCAGCGCGCACGTCGCGAGGGTGAGCTGGTGTGACTGGAGGAGTTGGGGAGATCGTGTCGGTTCGGGCAATGGGTGGAAAACGATCGAACAACAGCGGGGAGAATTGACCCCGGTATGAGGTCGCAACTTGGAAACCCATTGCCCGCACTCGACACCCGGTCACCTCAAACTGGAGGAGAGATGCTCGGCTCGGATCTTAAACGCCAGATAAGGTCTCTAAGGTCACTTGATATCGGAGGCGATCGTTTTGTACGAGGAACAAGTCTGCCGCTTTTTCTAAATCTGCGATCGCTGCATCTCGCTCGCCCAGATGGCTGAAGGCTTGACCGCGTAACAAATAAGCCTCGGCTAGACTCGCATCGAGTTCGAGTGCTTTGTTGGCGTGGTATACGGCGTTGTGGTAATCGCCATCGTTCATCGCAGTGGTCGCGAGGGTGAGGAAATCTTCTGCGACGACGGAATCCGAAGTTTGGACGGGAGTGACTTGTTGCGCGAATGCCGGCAGAGGAGCGATCGCATTAAAGACTGCAACAAGTGCAAAAGCTCCTAACGTTTGATGTAATAATTTCATAAGCCTGACCTCAAATTCGATAAATTATTTCGACTCGGTCTACTTACTAGAATAAACAGAGCATTCCGCTTCTGCCCTCCCCCTGTGGGGGGATGTAACATTTTAGCGAATTTGATAGAATGATATGTTAGATACGTAATGGTTTTCGATTGTTAAGAATAATGTAAAAGTCTCACTTCATAAGACTTACCTCGGTTTAACGTCGTTATCGATTCCTAGGACGATTCATGAGGGGATAACTGAAAGATTCGCGTCAGATACAACATCATTCTTAATCTAAAAGTTGGGTGAGTGGCAATATTTTTTTATGTTTTTTTGATAAATATCAATATTTGTTAGGTTAAATTTTAGATCCGATCGCGCGTTCGATAAATACTGCTCGTTGGTTGATAGTACAAAGTACAGAGATTGTCGATCGATTCGGGAGAAGAAACAATCAAAGCGTTGAACTCGTCAACTGCGCTAACGGTGGATGGCAATGGATGGG
This sequence comes from Zarconia sp., assembly GCF_057467645.1. NCBI lineage: Bacteria > Bacillati > Cyanobacteriota > Cyanophyceae > Oscillatoriales > Zarconia > Zarconia sp. The sequence goes on along the minus strand of NZ_JBRJXU010000083.1, from coordinate 54,095 downwards.
GCAAGATTCGCGAGTCACTTCCGAGCACCGAATGCTGAAGTTGCTCGATGCTGACATTTAAGCCAAATGGCATTGTTTAGCAGCGAACCCAGGCAGTTGACGATTGTGGCGTTGGAAGACTCAGCAGCGATCGCCATTTATTCCGATGGGGTGGAGATGATGCTGAGTTCTCAACGGAGTTGGGTTCGCGAAATCGGTCGAACGATCGAGGCACGGCAAAAGGCGATCGAACAACGTCATTAAACCTCTAAATTCTCCAAAACTCCGCCGATAAAATAACAAAAAATTAATATTTTTGACTCAATTCTCTGTTATAAAGATGAGCTTTTTCAAGTTTAGTCAAAGTTTAAAGTTTTCCGGGAAATACCCTTGAAATTTAGAGGGCGTCTGCTTTTGGCTATAATTGAGTATAAAATCCGTCGTCAAATTAATTGAAATTAAACAAGTCAGGGGCATCGTAGCAGGTTTCAGGACTTAAAACAGACAACAGCCGCCAGCGATTTGAGATCGTTGCCGATTGGTGTGTCGATCGCTCGAATCTTTCAATTGGAGTATAAATTTTTATCCCATTATTATGATCGATCGAAATCTCTGTGCTAATACTTCCTCCAAACCTGACACTCGTTATCCAAAACATCTACGATCGCTCCCCCTGCGAACGGTTCTCATCGTTCCATTTATCATCCAAATTTTTGCCGCCGTCGGGTTAACTGGCTGGTTATCGGTGCGCAACAGCCAACGAGCGGTAAACGATGCCATCGACCAACTCGGCAGCAGTGTGACCGATCGCATTGACGGACACGTTGAAAATTACCTCAATACCCCCCATCTCTTCCATCAAATCAACAACACTTCCATTCGCAATGGCGGTTTGGATTTGAACGATTTCGAGGCGTTAAGGGAAAAATTTCGATCGCTCATCCAAATTGATGAAGCCGTCGATTACATCTACTTCGGCAACGAAGACGGAGACTTTCTCGGGGTGCAGGAACTCCCCGACGGCAACGTGGTGATGAAAGTGCGCGATGCCTTCACCGAACCCTATCGGGAGATCTACAACCTCGATGAATTTGGCAATCCCCTCGAACAAGTCAAATCCAAAAAATACGATCCGCGCGTTAGACCCTGGTACGAGGCGGCCAAAGAACGCGGTTCTCCCACCTGGAGTCCAATTTTCTCCTCCGCACATTTGGGGGTGTTGCAAATTACCCCCGTCATCCCCATCTACACCCCCGAAGGAGAGTTTCGCGGTGCCTTGGGAACCAACCTGATTTTGTCGCAAATCGGGCAGTTTTTGAACGAACTCGACATCGGCAAATCCGGCGTGGCGTTTATTATCGAACGGTCTGGGAACTTGGTTGCCAGTTCCACCAACGAGCAATATTTGGTTGGGGAAGAAGAACGGGTGGCGGCTGTTGATGCGAAGTCTCCCGTAGTTGCCGCCACCACAGCGCAATTATTCGATCGCATCTCCGATCTCAAGACTGTGCAAACCCCCCATCAGTTTGCCTACCGCCGGGATGGAGAGCGATATCTGGTGCAGGTGACTCCCTTTCAAGACGGACGGGGGTTGGATTGGCTGATTGCAGTGACGATTCCCGAGTCGGATTTCATGGCGCAAATTAATGCCAATACCCGGACGACGATTGCGCTGTGTGCGGCGGCGTTGGGGGTGGCGACGGGGGTGGGAATCCTCAGCGCGCGGTGGGTGACGCGACCGATTTTGCAGTTGAACGCGGCGGCAAAGGCGATTGCGCGGGGGGAATGGCAGACGGAAGTCAAAAGCGGTCGTACCCGCGAAGTGGGGGAGTTAGCCGAATCGTTCAACCAAATGGCGACTCAGTTGCAATCCTCCTTTGCCACCCTGGAAGAAAAAAACGCGCAGTTGCAACATCTCGACAAACTCAAAGACGAGTTCCTCGCCAACACCTCCCACGAACTGCGCACCCCCCTCAACGGTACCATCGGCATTGTCGAATCGATGCTCGACGGCGCGACGGGACCCCTCTCGGAGTTGCAATGCCAAAACTTGCAGATGGTGGCCCAAAGCGGTCGCCGCCTGGCGAATTTGGTCAACGATATTCTCGATTTCTCCAAACTCAAGCACAAGAATATCGAACTGCAACTCAAACCCATTTACCTGCGCGATATCATCCAAATCGTCCTCAATTTGAGTCAGTCCCTCATTGGTACCAAAGACCTGCAACTGGTGAATGCCATTTCCCCGGAACTGCCCCCCGTCAACGCCGATGAGAACCGCTTGCAGCAGATTTTATATAACTTGGTGGGGAATGGGATTAAATTTACCCAGAGCGGATTTGTGGGGGTATCGGCGGAACGCAAATCCATCGACGATCGCGACTTCTTGGCGATTACCATCTCCGATACCGGCATCGGTATTGCCGAAGACAAACTCGATCGAGTCTTTGCCTCCTTCGAACAGGCGGACGGTTCCACGGCGCGGGAATACGGGGGAACGGGGTTGGGATTGGCCGTCACCAAACAGTTGGTGGAATTGCACGGGGGAGAGATTTCCGTGCGATCGATTCTCGATGTCGGTTCGCAATTTACCTTTACCCTGCCGGTGGCGACTGGGGTGCGACGGGTGGTGCCGCAGGAACTGCCGGGGGTTTCCCGCATCGAGAGCAATTCGATCGATTCTCGGATCGTTCCGTTGCATCGTTCTTCGGTGTCTGCGGCAGTACTCCAAGAGGAAGAATCGCGCATCCCCAGCCAAAAGGGGAAATTGAATGGCAAACATCGGCCGCGATTCAAGATTCTGATCGTCGATGACGAACCGATTAACTTGCAAGTTCTGCGCAACTACCTATCCCCGGAAAATTACGACGTCACCCAAGCCTCAGACGGTCTAGAAGCCGTGACGTTGGTGAATGATGGGTATCGTCCCGATTTGGTGGTGCTAGATGTGATGATGCCCAAAATGACGGGGTACGAGGTCTGCGATCGCTTGCGCCAACGTTACTCCACCAACGAATTGCCGATTTTGATGCTGACGGCGAAAAATCAAGTCAACGACCTGGTGGAAGCCTTGAAAATGGGGGCCAACGATTATTTAACTAAACCCGTTAACAAACAAGAACTCCTCGCTCGCATTCAAACGCACATTAAACTGTATTCGATTTACACCGCCTACGACCGATTCGTCCCCCATCAGTTTCTCGAGATTCTCAAAAAAGAGAGCATTCTCGAAGTCAATTTAGGGGATGAAGTGCAAAAAACGATGTCGGTTTTATTTTCGGATATTCGCGACTTTACTCGCCTTTCCGAACAAATGACCCCGATCGAAAATTTTAGATTTATTAATTCGTATTTATCGCAAATGGAACCGGCGATTTCGGATAATAACGGTTTTATCGATAAATATATCGGCGATGCGATTATGGCGCTGTTTGGGGAAAGTGCCGACGATGCCGTGCGCGCGGGAATTGCCATGTTGCAAAAACTGGTCGTCTACAACCAACATCGCCGGAAATCCGGCTACGAACCGATTCGTATCGGCGTTGGCATCAATACCGGGGATTTGATGCTCGGCACGGTGGGGGGTCAGCGACGGATGGATGGGACGGTGATTAGCGATGCGGTGAATTTGGCGTCTCGTTTGGAGGGGTTAACGAAAAAATATGGGGTACCGATGTTGATTTCTCAACATACGTTTATCGATTTACAAGATGTTTCCGATTATCACATCCGATGGATCGATCGGGTCCATGTAAAAGGGAAATCGAAACGGGTGTCGGTGTTTGAAGTGTTCGATGCCGACCCCCCCGAACTTCGCCACGGCAAAGCGGCAACTAAAACCCGATTCGAGCAAGCCTTGGTGCTGCACCACATGCAAGCGTTTGAGGAAGCGGCGCGGCAATTGGAAGTTTGCGTGCAACAAGCACCGGAAGATACCGTTGCTAGAGCGTATTTAACCTTGTGTCGGGACGAGTTGGCATTGAGAGCGCGATCGGTTAGTTAGAGATGGGGAATGGGGAATGGGGAGTTGGGGAGGACGCGGTGACGCGGTGACACGGTGACGCGGTGATGAAGAGTGTGAATTTTGAATTTTTAGTGCGCGCATTTTCTCCCCCCTCTCCCTTGTCTCCTTGTCTCCCCCTCCACCCACACGTACAATTCAAATGCGTCACAGCTTAACTGCGATACACCTTCGCCGATGCTCTCATCCAAATAAACGCAGCGGTGAGGAAGGGGATAAAGAAAAACGCGCCCCCCGAGAGTAGCGGGTGTTCTCGAACGCCGGTTACCGTTGCCATGGCTGTAATCCCCAAGCCGCAGTAGATTAAGCCGGCGATCGGAATTCCCAGAGCGAGGAAGAAAAATTTGGTATCTGAGTTCATCACTTTATCCATGACCTTTGCCTCTTTTTGCGATACGGCGATCGGCACTTAGCGACGAGCAGTTGGCGCGAACTCTCAATGCGTGGGTTGGATGTGTGGCGATCGGTTTTAGCGTTTCGATTTCGATCGCTGTGCTGCAACTGCACTACCGCTATACCTTTAGCTTACTACACCGGCATCGAAACGTGAGTTTGAAGCTGCATTCTCGGTCTCGTAGAGGAGAAAGTCACCACTAAAATTACGAAGCGAGCACCTTGATGAAGGACAAAATTGGAGGCGATCGGTGGTCAAATTTGTGAAAACTCTTCAAAATATAGGGATAGTGGCTTTAAATTCGAATTTTTCTGAATTCTCGATCGTTTAGTATTGACGGCTATAACCGTTTCTCATGGGTTATCAACCCAGCACGAGCAAGATGCTCGCACTGTGAGAAATTGGGCATCGTTGAATTCAAATCGAGTTTTGTTGGCAAAGGATATCCGATATGAATCAAGAATTCTTCTCCCCCAATCTACAAGAGGCAGATGCTTTACTTTCTGACTTGTTTGAAGAAGTACAGAAGTGGGAAGGAACTTTAGCCGGTGGAACCAAGCTGGGAATTGGGGCAGAAGCAGTTGATAGTCTCTTTCAAACCAAAGTCAGTTTTGGCAATCCCACAAATCGATTGATTCGCCTCACTGAAGAGACCTTCAAAAATAGCGGTATCGAACTCGACAATACCTACAAGCAACAAATGCAAGAGCAGTTCGACTTCTATTCGATGACGCTGACAGTCGATTTACGCCCCAAACGAGCAGCTAAGTTTTGGCGATTGACCTGCGAACTCGACTTTAGCCCCAAAGGGAGCAACGAACCGATCGTCCAGAAGCTGTTTCCGAACCAACAATGGCGATCGGTGATGAGTTTTGGAGTGGGGATGGAAGTGGGGTTGAATGGCAACCTCGATTGGAACGTCGGCGTAGATAGCGCTCGAATTGCCGAACTCGTAGAATTGCTTCCGGGAGAACTCAAAGCAAATGTTGGCAACAAAGATGATTTTCAAGCACTTTTAGCTCTTCCCAAGTATCAATACGAACTGGGACATCTGGAAATTATTGCCAATGGAGAAGGGAGTTCGACCTGTTACTGGCTGATTCAGGATAAAGAGTTACAGAAAATTGGGACGGCCAAGTTTGCGATCGTCTTTAAAGTCCCAAAGGAAACTGATGAAATTAAACTCCGGGGAAAGGTCTGGGCGGAACCCGATATCAACTGGCTAACAGCCGACGTGCGGGATATTTTCGGCGAGCTATCCGATCGATTCAAGCAGCTCTTGCGGCAAAAGAATGAAGTGGCCAGCCGATTTGCGAGGGGTGATGCGGAGGAGTGGACGATCGCTCTACCCAAAATTATTCGATAAGCAAGTTTAGGCAAAATATAATTGATGGCTAAAACGTACTATACCTACCGCATTCGTGTTGCTAATCGAAATTGGGTTCAAGTTGAAAAGTGGGATAATAAACGTGAACATTTAGGACAACCCCACGGCGTTTTTCGCTACCAAGAGAAAATCGACGAAATTACTCCTTTGTTGGAAATTGCTCGTAAAAATAATCTGAATGATTCTAGTAAGGTACGCGCACTCGGAGAAGTCTTATTTGACATTCTTTTTGATGAGGGTCTGCGTTATGATTTCATTACCTTTTATGAGCGGGTTGTACAGGACAAAGAACAACTTCTGCGAGTGGAGCTAGATATCGACGAACGGAGAATGCCTGATGTTGCAGCTCTCCCCTGGGAATTCTTGTGTTTGCCAAAGCATGCAAACTTAGGAACTCTTTGGATTGGAACAGTACCCCATCTGGTTTTTTCTCGTTGGAGATCGCATCCAAGGAAACCAAAACCCATTAAGTTAGAACAAAATGAAAAGCTAAAAATTGCGTTGGTAGTCTCTACCCCAAAAGATTTGCCAACCGTTGCATACGAGCCCGTTATCGAATCCTTAAAAAAGTTAGTAGAAGATAGAAAAAATAGAATTGAGTTACTACCAATAGTAAACGCGGCAAATCCAGAAGAAATTGAAAAAACTTTATCAAATAAACCGCATATTTTACATTTTATTGGTCACGGGCGGTTGAGAAATAACGGAGATCGATATGTAGGAGAAATTGCCTTGGTCGATCCCGAGTTTGATGAAGCAATGTGGGTAGATGCTGATTATTTCAGCGAACCCTTTAATCAACATCGTCCGGGTGTAGTGATGTTGCAAGCTTGTGAAGGTGGAATGTTATCAGCCTCTCAAGCTTTTGTCGGGATTGCATCAAGTATTGTCGAGCAAAATATTCCTGTTGTCGTGGCAATGCAGTATGAAGTGACGAACAGCACTGCAAGCCGATTCTCTCGCCGTTTTTATCAACAATTAGCAGCCGATGCACCCGTAGATATTGCGACTCAGCATGGACGACGCAGTATCGCACTCGGTCCAACACAATATCGGAAGCGGGATTTTGCAACTCCGGTCATATTCATGCGCGTGACGGATGGGTATCTCTTCAAGCGTGAAGATGCATCGAGCTGCAAGAATAATCTGGAGCATGCAACCCAGTTAACATTTACTCACCAGAAACCCAAACTATCGATACCTTCGACTCCTGTATCAAAAAGAAAAGATTCCAGACAGCGACAAGAAGATCACCAGTTAATTATCCCTTCAATTTCTCAAACTCAAACCTTTGAGTTTACAACAGTGAAAATAAATTATGAGGGGAAGGAAATTAGTAGAGAGCGAAAGCAAGCTAGTTTTCTGATTGAGGATTTAGGCAATGATGTCATCTTAGAAATGGTTGTTATTCCGGGGGGAACCTTTTTGATGGGTTCTCCAGAATCAGAAGGTAAGCGATATTCTGAAGAGAGACCTCAACATTCGGTAACTATTCAACCATTCCTGATGAGCAAATACCCTATTACACAAGCACAATGGAGAGAAGTTTCTTGCTGGTCAGAAGTTCATAAAAACCTCAAACGTCGTCCATCACGAACTGGAGGAAAAAATTATCCTGTTACTCAAATTTCCTGGTACGATGCTGTGGAGTTTTGCGATCGTTTATCTCAAAAAATAGGTTATGAGTATCGCCTGCCGAGCGAAGCCGAATGGGAATATGCCTGTCGTGCTGGAACCAGTACTCCCTTTCATTTCGGTGATACCATTACAACAAATTTAGCTAACTATGATGGAAATTATTCTTATGCTTCTGAATCTCAAGGTATTTATATAAACAAAACGACTCCAGTAGGTGATTTCAAAGTTGCTAATAACTTTGGACTGTTTGATATGCATGGTAACGTATGGGAATGGTGTTTAGATCGCTGGTATAAAAGCTATAGTAGTACGCCTACCCATGAAGAAAAATGGTTAGAATCTCGTACCAATGAGAGTGTAACTCGTGTAATTCGTGGCGGATCGTGGCATAATGATCCTCAACTATGTCGCTCTGCTAGTCGCTTGTACAAAAATTCTGAAAAATCCTCTAACCACATAGGCTTTAGAGTTACTTGCTCTTTGCCGCTGATATAGAATAATATTTTTTATGTTGTTCCCGCTCCTATTCGACAGCTATCCCACATTTTCATTCATATGTACGTTACTTAAAGTTGTGTCACTTGACTTTTTTCGTTCTGCAGCTTGAGTTCTACGATATTCATAAGCTTGAGGAGTTTTTTCATCTTTTTCAATTCTTAAAGTACCAGTTTCTCTATCCAGCTTTTGTATAACTTGTTCAATTTCATTGAATGACACTTTAAAAAACTCTCTCCGTTCGTTGATTATATTGACTCTTTTATCATTAAATTGCTCATGTAAACACTGTATTGTGGCTGAAGCATCTTCTGAGCGAATCTTATAGTGAATATCAAAGGGAAACGGAACGTAAGGATTCATTGTTCTAATATATGCATCAGGTTCACCACTCTTTGTCATAAATATTCTATATATATCTCGTCCAAGAGAGCCAATATTTGAAATAATATAAATATATCCAGATTTTAGCTTTTTATAATCTAAATTAGCTTTTTCTTGAACTATTATTTCTCTGGAAATCTGTTCTTCTAAATCTTGAATTTGACGTTCATATTCTCGAATTTGCAAATCTGAAGCTTGTTGGGCTTCTAAACGAACTCTTTCAAGCTGTTCTTCATATTGCTTTTTCCTATTTTCAGCTTCTTCAGCTTTTTGTTGGGCTTTTTCAATGGCAATGCGCTCTTTTTTCTCTTGCTTCATCTGTTCTTGAATTGCTTTATCTCTTTCTTTTTCTTCCTGCTCTTTTTCCTTAAATTCATGTTTTAAGTATAATTCTCTAAATTTAAGATTTAAATAATCATTAGAAATTCTACAGCCTATTTGCTGTAACTTGTTTATTCGATGAAAACTTTTATCTATCTTTTTTCGTAAATTCTCAACATTATTATATTTAACTTCTTTGATTGCATACTTACACTGTTCTTCAAATGCAAATTCTATAAGTTTAAGTAATTGTTTTTTAGTATTATCTCCTTTATTTTTAGCTCCTTTACCTTCGCCGACAGTCCATTGAGAATCACAAATAAATGCTTGCTTTTTTTGCCGCATCCTTTGTTGCTTCAATTTAATATCTTCTAGTTTTTTCAGATAATCACCAGAACTCAAAAAATTATATTCGGGTTCATAGCTATCTATGGATATTAGATAATCTTTAGTCTCAAGTTCGCGTAGCTTAGACTGTAAATTAGTGATTTCAGTTTTCAGATTTTCTTTTACTAGATTTAAGTTTTGTATTTCACTTTCTTTGAGCTGAATATTTGAGTCTAATTGCTTTTCTGTTTCTTCTCTTGAGGATAAACTTTCATATCTTCTAAGATTTTGCCCCAGTAGCTCTCGCTCTTCTTGTGCTTCGATTAAGAGTTTTCCTAGATAGGCTACTAATATAGCTCCCAAGATAATTGCAATTAACATAAGAGGTGATGACGACATTTCACTTATTTCTTTTTCGTTCTATTGACAGGTGTATGTTCTTGAGTATCTATGACTAGATTAGAGCTTCTAAACGCTCTACAATCTGCTGTTATATTAAGTCCTCATAACCTATCAATTCCTGATGTTCTGCTTCGCTCAGTTTCCCCCATTCACACCGATCTCGTAATACATCTAAACGGACTCGATCGCTTTTTGGCGAATCTCAGTTGCCCGAGCCATTACCCGTACCTCCGTCACGATTCACTCATATTCTAAAGGAAGTCAGGCATCAAGCTCGATCGCACCCACTCCCACGCTAAAATAAGTAACTGTTCGACCCCCACCCGTAGCGAACCGTGAGCGAAGCCAACACCTATAGCGATACCGTCAATCTGCCCCAAACCACCTTCAGTATGCGGGCGAACTCCGTCAAGCGAGAACCGCAACTCCAGCAGTTCTGGGCGGACAATCAAGTTTACGAAACCCTCGCCCAAACCAACCCCGGCGAACCCTTCACCCTCCACGACGGTCCCCCCTACGCCAACGGCGACCTCCACGTCGGTCACGCCCTCAACAAGATTCTCAAAGATATCATCAATCGCTACAACATCCTTCAGGGACGCAAGGTTCGCTACGTTCCCGGTTGGGACTGCCACGGGTTGCCTATCGAACTCAAGGTATTGCAAAAACTCAAATCCAAGGAACGCAGAGAACTCACCCCCCTCGGACTGCGCCAAAAAGCCCGCGACTTCGCCCTCAAAACCGTAGACGCACAGCGGGAAAGCTTCAAGCGGTTTGGCGTGTGGGGAGATTGGGACGACCCCTACCTCACCCTCACTCCCGAGTACGAAGCAGCGCAGATTGCAGTGTTCGGTAAAATGGCCCTCAAAGGCTATATCTATCGCGGCCTCAAACCCGTTCACTGGAGTCCCAGTTCCCAAACAGCCTTAGCTGAAGCGGAGTTGGAATATCCCGAAGGTCACGTTTCCCCCAGTCTCTACGCCGCTTTCCAAGTCACAGAACTCGCCCAGAACCAGGAAGCTTTAGAAGAATACCTGCCGAATCTGTGGGTGGCCATCTGGACGACGACGCCCTGGACGCTGCCGGGGAATTTGGCAGTGAGCGTCAACCCCGATTTAACCTACGCGGTGGTGAAAGCGGGAGAAGATTGCGCCCCGGCAGCCGGGAAACTCCTGATTGTCGCCGCAGAAACGGTAGAACGACTAGCTAAAACTTGGGAAACGGAACTCGAAGTTCTCACCACAATTAAAGGGGAAGCTCTCGAACATTGTAAATACAAACATCCCCTGTTCGATCGCACCAGCGAAGTGGTCATCGGCGGCGATTACGTCACTACCGAATCCGGGACGGGACTGGTACACACCGCACCGGGACATGGTTTGGAAGACTACCAGGTGGGGATGCGCTACAACCTGCCGATGCTGTCTCCGGTGGATAAAAACGGCAACATGACCGAAGACGCCGGACCCTTTGCGGGGTTGAACGTCCTCAAAGATGCCAATGCCAAAATTATCGAAGCCCTCGAAGAAGTAGAGGCGTTCCTGAAGCGGGAACCCTACCAACACAAATATCCCTACGATTGGCGCACCAAAAAACCGACGATTTTCCGGGCGACGGAACAGTGGTTTGCCTCCGTGGATGGATTCCGGGAAGAAGCCCTCAACGCGATTTCCGAGGTGAAGTGGATTCCCGCCCAGGGAGAAAACCGGATCGTTTCCATGGTACAAGAGCGATCGGACTGGTGTATCTCCCGCCAGCGCAATTGGGGCGTACCGATTCCCGTTTTCTACGACGAGGAGACCGGAGAACCCCTCCTGAATGAAGAAACCATCGAATACGTCCGGGCGATCGTTGCCGAGAAAGGTTCCGATGCCTGGTGGGAAATGTCGGTGGAAGAACTGCTGCCGGAATCCTACCGCGACAACGGACGCACCTATACCAAGGGAACGGACACCATGGATGTGTGGTTCGATTCCGGTTCTTCCTGGGCCGCAGTGGCGCAACAGCGAGGCTTAGGCTATCCGGTGGATATCTACCTCGAAGGTTCCGACCAACATCGGGGTTGGTTCCAGTCGAGTTTGCTCACCAGCGTCGCCAATAACGGCACAGCCCCCTACAAACAGGTTCTCACCCACGGGTTCACCCTGGATGAAAAGGGATACAAACAATCGAAATCCCTGGGAAATACCGTCGATCCGAAAGTGGTGATTAACGGCGGCAACAACCAGAAGAAAGAACCCCCCTACGGTGCCGACGTGTTGCGGTTGTGGGTGTCTTCGGTGGACTACACCAACGATATGCCCCTAGGTCCCACCATTCTCAAGCAGATGGCGGATGTCTACCGCAAAATTCGCAATACGGCGCGGTTCCTGCTGGGAAATTTGCACGATTTCGACCCGGCGAAGGATGCAGTGGCATACGAAGAGTTGCCGGAGTTGGATCGGTATATGCTGCACCGGATGACGGAGGTGTTTGCCGAGGTGAAAGAGGCCTTCGACACCTACCAATTCTCCCGGTTCTTCCAAACGGTGCAGAATTTCTGCGTGGTGGATTTGTCCAACTTCTACCTGGATGTGGCGAAAGACCGCCTCTATATCAGTACTGCCGATGCCTCTCGCCGCCGCAGTTGCCAGACGGTACTGGCGATTGCGGTGGAAAATCTGGCCAAATCCATCGCCCCGGTTCTGTGCCACATGGCGGAGGATATCTGGCAAAATCTCCCCTACTCCACTCCCTACAAATCGGTATTTGAAGCGGGTTGGGTGCGCTTGGATGAAGGTTGGCAGCAGCCGGAATTGGGAGAATCTTGGCAGAAATTGCGCTTCTACCGTACGGAAGTGAATAAGGTGATGGAAAAAGCGCGAGCTGAAAAGGCGATCGGATCTTCCCTGGAGGCGAAGGTGTTGCTTTACGTTCCCGATGCGGCTGGGCGATCGCAACTTGCCCAAATGAATCCCGGCGTGGGAACGGCAGAACCGGCGATCGAAGCGAGCTTACCGCAAACCACTGAGGTGTCATCTTCTGGGAACGCCCAACTTTCTCAAGTCTCTTCTAGTTTCTCGTGGAATTGGCAAAGTCTCAAACCCGCCCTGATTAACCTCCTCACCATCTTCGTCCTATTTGTCATCGCCCATATCACCGTCGATGTCCTGGCTGCTATTCACCGCATCGCCGTCCTGCCGAAATTCTTCGAGTTGGTGGGAATCGGTTGGGGGATTTGGTTTGCCTATCGTCAGATGCTGTTTGCAAGCGATCGCCAAGCCTTCTGGGAAGGGGTGGAAGCATTCTTTGAAAATGCACCGTTCCAGACTTCGAGTGAAGTGGCGATCGCAACGCCTCCCACCTCCAAAGTTGTCGAACCCGTTGCAGAACCGGCACCGGAAACCGCACCACCCAACCCCGCCCAACTCCTCCCCGGCGGCAACAACGTCGACGAACTGCGCTACCTATTTATCTGCTCTCAGGTGGAACTGCTCGATTCTCCCGCATCTCTGACGCAACTAGAATACGCAGAACAGTCCGATGCGATCGGGGTGGGAGTTACCAAAGCCGATGGTCACAAGTGCGAGCGTTGCTGGAACTACTCCACCCACGTGGGGGATTTCCCCGATCGAGCCACGGTTTGCGAGCGTTGCAATGCTGCGTTAGATGGGGAGTTTTAAACTCTCCGTTCTGAATGCGGACAAACCCTGACTGCGCAGGTCACATAAAATATGGACTCTTTTTCAGTCTCATCGCCGTACTTCTGGCAACGGTTGCCGTAATACACCGGAGTTGGCTGTTCCTACTCCTGTGGCCTGCATTGAGCTTCGCAATCGTTGCCATGGGCTATTTCCACTTGGGTCCGCGTGTCTACGGGAAATCCGCTTGCGGTCTTCTCTCGCCAACAAATCAGCTTCTGCTGCTTCCGTATTTGCTGTGTTTGCGATCGCTCTGGCATATCATCCGTTTTGTCCGACGCGAACCCCCATTCAACCAACTCACCGATTGCATTTTCATTGGTCGCCGACTCTTGTCTCGGGAACTACCTGACGATATCGATCGCGTTATCGATCTCACCTGTGAATTCAACGAACCCAGAACATTGCGGTGGCGATCGTATCATTCTTTTCAAATACTCGATGGCTTTGCACCATCGCCGAAACAGCTACGGCAATGGGTCGAACGAGTTGCGGGTCTATCTGGCAATATTTACATTCACTGTGCGGAAGGTCGCGGGCGTACGGGTTTGTTCGCTGCTGCATTGCTGCTTCACATCGGTCATTCGCCAACAGCCAATGACGCACTACAATTCATCAAATCCAAACGTCCGCACGTTCGGCTTGGCAAACATCAGCTAGCGGTCTTGCACTCAACTCATAATGTCTCTTAAAGTTGGCGTCGGTTCCAAATTGGTGTCACGTCCCCCAAATCGAGGAAAAATTGCCGGATTTTCGGACGAGTTTACAAGGGTTTCAGGGCGTGGTAAAGTATGTTCGTGGGGCGGAGCTATGTCTAGTTTTAGTACACAAAACAAATAAACTTCAACTCACCTCCTCAGATTCTACCGTTCGATTTCGTCTAAAAATTTTAAGTGTTTAATTATTGAGCTGCATACCCCGTCAAAGGACAAACTTCAGGCGGTGTGAGGTTTTTACCCTTTTCTTCAGCCCCTGAATCCAAAATTCGGTTTTGAACTCCCGATCGACCCCAAAATCGAGGAAAAATTGCCAGATTTTCGAACGAGTTTACAAGGGGTTCAGGGGGTGATAAAGTACATTCGTGGGGCGAAGCTACATTTATTTATAGTACAAAAAACAAATAAACTTCAACTTACCTCCTCAGATTCTACTCGTTCGATGTCCTCTAAAGACAGTTGCAGTGCTTCTGCGATTTGGGGACTATTTAAGCCGAACTGCCGTAGTTTTGCGATCGTTTCTATCTCAGTTTCGGTGAGATTGTGTTGTCGATCGGTTTGAGGTTGGGGGCGATCGTTGCTTGGGTCGGAATTGTGTGAATCCGAACACACATTAATATACCCAACAACATTGCGATCGCCAAAGGAAATATTCAGATTATCCTGTCGCTCTAAAACCGATCTCAGATTCTTTTTATCCACAGGTTCTTCAAAGACATCTGACAAGAGTTTAAAAAATTCGTAACCCACATCTTTTGCATGACCCTGCGTGCAATTATAGCCTTCTGCAATTTCCGAATACTTTTTTTGCTTCAGCGTTCCCTCAATAATTCCACGTTGCAAGTCATTTAAATGTTTTCCTGTCTTTGCATATACAGCCTCATCGATAAGTTTCACGATTTCGTCAACCTGCATCATTTAAGGGGTAAGAGTAAAAGAGTTTAGCCAATATTATAGCCAACTTAATCCGTCCTTTTCCGCCTTGTTCCGTCTTGATGTATTTTTCAACAAAGTTCCGCCTTTTTCCGCTTGGCAGTTTTAAAAATCTTAGACTAGCCTTATATGTAAATCCGCATTCAAACCCTTTTAAAATTGTTTGAATCTAAAAAAATACGATTTGCAAATTTCATCTATGACTACTACCAATTATTTTAATAATAATAAAAATATTAGATTGAAGAAAAATACTGTTATTACAATTACAAAAAAAACACTTCGTTTTGCAAGAAATGTTTATCAAACTCAGAATATTACAGGCTTCGGAGAAGGACAAGTTGAGATAGGACAAATACCTTGGGGGATTATCATTACTATTTTTCTTATTGGACTCATTATCGTTACTTTTAGAAATGGGATTGGTCTGTTATTAATTTTAATTGCTATTGCTGGTGCTGTATGGAATTTTGCTAAACCCAAACATTATGGTTTACTTTTAACGCTTAATTCAGGAGATAAAGCTTTATTTGTGACAACGGACAAACAAAACTTAAAAATTGTGATTGACGAACTGTATGAAATGATGGAAGCAGGAGAAAGTAAAGCTTACCAAATCATAATCAAAGATAGTCAAGTTGAAGGCAATTTTGTTCAAGGATATGCTGGAGGAAATGTTTTATATCGG
This sequence comes from Zarconia sp., assembly GCF_057467645.1. Taxonomy (NCBI): domain Bacteria; kingdom Bacillati; phylum Cyanobacteriota; class Cyanophyceae; order Oscillatoriales; genus Zarconia; species Zarconia sp. The sequence goes on along the minus strand of NZ_JBRJXU010000083.1, from coordinate 38,730 downwards.
TAAAACTTAAGGTTATTAACTGGAGACAGAAATGGATAACAAATCAATTCAACTCAGTAATGGTAATTTCTTGGGTAATATCGTTCAAGGCGATGTCCAGGGAAATGTAGAAGCAAATATTGAATCGGGCGATCGGAGCGAATCAAAATCGGAGATATTCAATACAGATTTGAGAGGCGCGAATATAGGCAACTACGCCAACAAAGTTTCAGACAATGCTAGACAGCAAGCCCATCAATATAACTATTCTTCTCAAGATGAGAAAACCCTGGCTGAATCCGCAAAAACTATTCAGAAGCTGATTCAAAAATTTAGAGAGGATAAGCCTAATGCTACTTATGGTGAAACAGTAGCCTATGTTCATAATGAAACCACTCCGGGTTTCAAGGAGCGTGTAGTTGGAGCTTTGAAAGCCGCTGGAGAAACGGCTATTGAAGAGGTTTTGGATAATCCTTATGTGAATATTACCAAGGATTGTATTAAAGGTTGGATGAATCCAGGATAAGCTTTCTCCAGATAGAATCTAGTTGAGGTTGGTGGGTAGTTTGATGACTTGTGGGAAAGGAAAGTCTCCGCAAGCAAAACTGCCCACCCTACAAATTTATATGGCTATAACCACGATTGGGATTACACTTAAAATTTTTAATTTTGCGAAAAGTGAGCGGTATCGGTTTCCGTCCAGTTCAACTTTTCAAGACACATTTTTAATTATTTAACTGCATACCCAGTCAGAGGACGAACTTCAGGCGGCTTAAATCCCAAAACAATTCGCTCTTTCGGAATTCCCGCATTCTCCAAATCTAAAGCAATTCCCTCCTCCGTTCCATCTCGCTGAATCCAGATTTTATCGTCAATAATTTCGAGATGAATCGTACAGCCATGTTCGTAGCGACGTCCTTCCCAACCCAATACTAGAATCAGATAGCGATCTTGGTTACGATCGAAAACAGTCTCTTTCTTCACCTGACTGTAAGAATAGGGGATTGACGCATAATCTCGCAATACCTGCTCGATGATATCTCTCCACTGCTCTAAATAGACGGTATCCATCGATCGATTAACTCCTGCGTCGGTTCAAAAACAATCAAACGTAAACGCTTCTTTCTCAGCAATAACTGACCGAGAGGTTCTTCAAACAAGCTTTCATAAGCCCAGATAGGTAACGCCAGATAGAGTAACCGTTTCGGTTGCAACTCACTCAGAACGTCAAAGTAAAGAACGTACTGCCCTAGCGCTTTTTCTAAGTCATCCATCTCCGAACGACCACCAAACGTTTTGACCTCTACAGCTATTTTACGTGCTTCCTTTTGCGCTGCGAGTAACTGTGATGCCCCCAAATCGATATACATATCCTTGCGCCCCCACTTTAAATGCAATGGGTCGTCGGTAATCGTCCAGCCGTCCTTAATCAAGGCGTGTTTGACGGCATGGTGGTAAATGTCTCGTGCAGGCATGAATGGATTAAACAGCGGTAGAATTGGTCTTGAGATCGTAATCAGTATTATCCATTATGGCGATCGCACCCAAAGCTTGATACCGTCAGGGCGAACGCTTCTATAGCCCGTCGGTATAGCTGCGCTCAAACCCCGATCGAAGTGCGGTTTTTACCCTTTTCTTCAGCCCCTGAATCCAAAATTCGGTTTTGAACTCCCGATCGACTCCAAAATCGAGGAAAAATTGCCAGATTTTCGGACGAGTTTACAAGGGGTTCAGGGGGTGATAAAGTACCTTAGTGGGGCGCAGCTATGTCTAGTTTTAGTACACAAAACAAATAAACTTCAACCTGCCTCTTCAGATTCTACTCGTTCGTTTGCGGTAACCGCTTAACGTTATCCATTGACGGAATTGCCAAAATATAGCAGTTGGCACCCTTTACACATTTTCAGTCATGGGGAATGGGGAACGGGAAATGGGGAATAGGGAATAGAAAAAACGATTTCTTCAATCGTGTCAATCAACTAGCGAGAAACGCGATAAATCAAAAAGAAATGAACCCAAAAGTTTCTGTTTTTATTGCCACCAGTTTAGATGGATTTATTGCTCGCAAAAATGGCGAACTCGATTGGTTGAACGATGCTAACGCCACCGTTACCGAGGGTGAAGATTGTGGCTATCGTGTCTTCATGGATTCGATCGATACTTTGATTATGGGGCGCAAAACCTACGAACAAGTCCTATCTTTTGGCGAATGGCCTTACGGCGAGACTCCTGTTATTGTCATGAGTCGGAGTTCGATCGCATTTCCCGCCAACCTACCCAATACCGTCACCCATTCCTCAGAAACGCCGCGCGTATTGTCCGATCGACTCTCAGCCACCGGAGCAAAACACCTTTACGTTGACGGTGGCATGACGATTCAAAGTTTCCTCAGAGAGGGACTCATTGACGAACTCACCATTACAGTCATTCCGATTATCCTGGGAGATGGAATACCACTGTTTGCCTCGATCGGGAAAGATATCTTGCTGACTCATCTGAGTACGAAAGCGTACGATTTTGGATTTGTACAAACGAGGTATTCTGTCATCAAAGAGATTTGAAGATCTAGAATGAAATTATGAACGAGCATGAAAATATATACGTTGAGTTTCCCGCACGGGATATCAAAGCGACTAAAATATTCTTTACTGAAGTCTTTGGTTGGTCTTTTGTCGATTTTGGTTCGGACTACACTGCTTTTTCCGATGAAGGTATCGATGGTGGCTTTTTTAAGTCCGATCTAATAGCTTCTACCCAAAATGGTAGTGCTCTTATCGTTTTTTATAGTAAAGCATTAGAGCAAACCCGAGCGAAGATCGAACATGCGGGTGGTTCGATAATCAAACCGATATTCCCCTTTCCAGGAGGTCGTCGTTTCCACTTTAGCGACCCCAACGGGAACGAATACGCTGTTTGGTCAGATATATAGCAGTCGCGCCTTGCAATTAGGACACTCGTGAAGGTGGGCTTCGGGGGCTTCGGAAGCATCGGGGGCAGCGGTCGGACCCCGCGTCGGCGACAGACGCAAGGGAACGCCGACCGTTGGGGGGAAGACTTCCGGCAGATTACACAATTTACTGGAGTTTAGACAAAAGTGCGATCGGGCGAGTACTCGACTTGAAGGTCGAGCACTCGATGGGGGAAGCTCAGATTACTCACTAATCTCAGTCAACCCATGAAAAGTTTGACGGGTCGGATGTTTTTCGCAACCGAGCCTATAGCCTACTGGGTAACGGCAGAGACGGCTTATTTGACTTAATGGATGCGACCCTGACCACTCGAAGCGTACCGAGCTTTGCCGAACTGTCACTCTCTCGAGTATTTCGTCGTCAATGGTCGAGTCTCTACAAAGTACTCGGGCGAAGTCAGCTACCGGCTGAAGCATTGATGAAATTGTATGCACAGCACCTACCCCAACCCCCTCACAAGACTCAAATCGTGTTAGCTCGAGATCATACAGCATGGTCGAGGCTGTGGTCGCCAACCCTCAAGGAACGAACCTACGAACATCAACCCCAGAAGCATCCGGGAGCCAAACCGGTGACAGTCGGTCAAGGCTACAGTAGTGTGGTGTGTATACCCGAAGCCCAGGGAACATGGGCGCTACCATTACTCCACGAGCGCATCACCAGCTTTGAAACCCCCCTCGAAAAAGCCGCATCGCAGCTCAAACAAGTGTGTGAAGTCCTATCGGAGCGACCGATATCGTTGTGGGACTCAGAATACGGTTGTGCTCCCTTTATTCAAATGACCGCAGACATCCCTTGTGACAAGCTCATGCGCCTACGCTCGAATCGGGTACTCTACGGTCCACCCCCAAATTACTGCGGTCGCGGTCGCCCCCGCAAGCATGGCGAGCTAGTTAAGCGCACGATGAGAGCACCTGGTGGCTTCCGCACGAGAAAACGGATGTGGTTGATGAAAAACTCGGACATCTGAGAATCCGACGCTGGGGAGAGTTACACTTCTACAAGAGTGCAGACCATCCTATGGAACTGATACTCGTGGAACGACTTGACCAGATGGGTCAGCGTACCCATCGTCCTCTATGGCTCATTTGGACTGGACAGAAAATGCCAGCCCTCGACACCCTCTGGTCCCTTTACCTCAGACGGTTTTGTGTAGACCATTGGTATCGATTCATCAAACAGCGACTTCATTGGTGCTTACCCCATCTGGGCACCGCCGAACAAACCGCTGTGTGGAGTCACTTAATGCCCTTGATGACCTGGCAACTGTGGTTGGGGAGTCACCACGTCCGAGACAATCCCCTTCCGTGGCAAAAACCATTGACTCATCAAACCCCCGGACGGGTGGCTAACGCTTTCGCATCGATTTTAGTCAACATTGGCACACCAGCCATGTTGCCCAAACTCCGAGGAAAATCTACGGGGTGGCCCACCGGTCGAGTCCGAACTCCTCGTCCCCGATTTCCCACGGTGAAAAAGAGCTACTCGCGACCCCGGTCTAAGACACGAGTGAGCGGTTAATTCCAAATCTTCCCACCAAATGTCTATGCTCAACCCTACCCAAAGGATTGAGCTAGATTCGCAGTGCCTAACTCCGAAGTTTGTCTAAACTCCAGACAATTTACTGGTGTTGTCTTAATATCAAGTCGGAATGAATACCCACAATATAGAAAAGTGCGTGTCAGTGCATGTCAATGATATAAGTCTCTGCCATAGCCGCTTAATTGTGGGTGTTTAACCCGACTTGATATAACTCGAATAGCGACTGCTATAAATCCATAACTATCATCATTTGCAATATACAGAAAAACAGAGAAAACATGCAGATTCGAGAAGCATTAGATTCCGATTTAAACGATGTCTTATCCATCGAACGCGCGGCATTTGGTGAAGAAGATGAAGCCGAATTAGTACAGAACCTTTTGAACGATGCCAGCGCTAAACCCCTACTTTCCCTAGTCGCTTTTCAAGGCGATCGCCCAGTCGGACATATTCTCTTTAGCAAGGCACATTTAAGCAACAACCCAACGGTTTCGATCGCCATTTTAGCCCCCCTCGCCGTGATTCCCGAGGCTCAAAAACAAGGCATTGGGGGCAAACTTATCGAACGCGGGATGCAGCTTTTATCGCAATCCGGAGTTGATTTAGTCTTCCTCGCAGGGTATCCGTCATATTACACCCGTCACGGCTTCCAACCCGCGAGTCCTCTCGGATTGGAACCCACTTATCCTATGCCGGAAGAATACCCCGATGCCTGGATGGTTCGGGCGCTGCGTCCGGATATTTTGGGTTCGGTTTCGGGAAAGGTCATGTGTGCGGATGCGTTAAATAAACCCGAATATTGGCGAGAGTGAACGACCAGACGCTCATCGTCAAGTTCTCAACCCGATCGAAACATCGCCCCAATCAAACCGTCCCAAGCCCAATCCGGCAGCAACCAACGCAGAAAGATCGACGTTTGGGCATCCAGAGGCGTGGCGTATCGCCGTTCGGGATTGGGGCTATTGAGGGCTTCCGAAACCGTCTTTGCAACCACATCGGGACTCGCAGCATTTGGGTAAAGATCGAGGAATTTTGCCATCGATTCAACCAGTGAGCTGTATGCCGAGCCTTGAGAGGTTTCCCGTAACCTCCGAGCGGCAACACCAGACCATTCACTCTCAATTAAACCCGGTTGAACGACAACCACGCGAATGCCAAAGGGTTCGGTTTCCAGCCGCAGTGCATCGGAGAGGACTTCCACGGCGTGTTTTGTGGCGTGATACCAACCCCCAATGGGAGACCAAATTCGCCCCCCCATGGAGCTGATATTGACGATCGTGCCGGATTTTGCACTGCGCATGGTCGGTAGAACCAGTTGCGTTAACCGCATCAATCCAAATACGTTCACCTCAAACTGCCGCTTTGCCTCGGAAATGGGGACATCTTCGAGGGCTCCGTAAGATCCGTAGCCGGCATTATTCACCAGAGCATCAATCCGTCCTTCCGCAGCCAGTAGGGTTTCGATCGCCGCTGTCATACTGGTTTCTTCGGTGACATCGAGAGACAGAACTTTCGCCCCAGTAGCGGCGATATCCTCCATTTTCTCCACGCGCCGCGCCCCACCGTAAACGATCCAGTCATCTTTGAGGAGTTGGTAGACAATCGACTTCCCAATCCCAGATGAAGCCCCTGTTACCAAAGCCACTTTTTTGTTTGAATTACCAGAGTTCGAACCACCAGACATCAGAATTTTTTATTCTAGATTACCCACTTCAGCGTGAACTACCAGACGTTCATCGTCAAAGGTCGCGGCTACGCTACTCCCGACGATAGAACGCTCGCTTCCGGTTTCATCCGCCGTCGCCTTTTCACCTAAAGATGATTAGGTCTTATACAGCGTCCACTGGTTTTGCTCAGTTTCCTGACACTTACAGCTATAGAGCGCGAGGCTCTAACCCGGCAGCCGCCCTGGTTCCCAAGGCAGAAAATTATTTGTATGTGTGTATTTGTATGTGTGTGGGTTTTTACGATTTTACGTGAGGCTAAGTATGGCTTTGACTAAGCGCGACTCTGCCTATTCCCCGATCTCTGCCGAGTACATTTATACCGCTACGGTTGCCTCTTAGTCATTCGGGTGGGTCGAGCAAATAGCTCCAACCATTAATATTCTACGGCACAAAGTCTGGACATTCTGGAAACAAAAAAACGTGTTGGTTGAAAATTTTCGAGGCATCGTTCGCGTAGCGTCTGGGCAGGAGAAACCTCTCAATTTTCATCGGCGTTGTTGCACAATCGGCGACGCTCACTCTCCGCGACGGCGTGAGCGAAGCTCCCTTACTTCCGTCCCCCAGTAGAGCGCGGTGCAGCCCCTGCGGTCTTGGCGGTTTCCGTCTCGGAGCAACTGGCTCACCCGGAGGGGACTTGCTCTTCCCCTCAAACTCCCCATAGTTAAAACGTTCCTTCCCTGGAGACAATCGCAAAACATGCCAGATTGCCGATCGACCTTCAAACAACAACTAAGTAAATTCACTTATTAAATTGCGTGAAGATTTCATGAACGGTGCTTGTAAGCGTTGACTTCAAACCTCAAGTATCAGTATTATTACGCACAATCTATCGATTTTTAAGTGCGATTTTCGGTATGTTCGGGGTCTTCATGGTTCAACGCACTTTTTCAACCTTCAAGCAGCTCAGTATATTTACATATGTTTGGCATCTCAGAGTTCTTTTCTTCCACTCGATCGCAAATCCTCCAGCGCTTCCGGGCATCCGGATTCCCTAACCCATTCCGTCGCCACCACTTCAGCGCGATCGCCTTATCCGCACTACCGCTTTTTTGCCTAGCAGCCCCCGCCACAGCCATTCGCCTCAAACCCATCGGCACCTTTGAAACCGGTATCTTCGATGACAGCGCTGCAGAAATTGCCGCTTTTGACCCGCTCGGGCAAAATATATTCGTCACCAACAATGCCGCCAATCGGATCGATGTTCTGAGCGCCAGCGATCCAACCAACCCCACCCTGAATTTTTCCATCGATCTCAATCCTTTCGGGGCCGGTGTCAACAGCGTTGCTTTTCAGGATGGTCTCCTCGCGGTTGCCGTAGAAAATGCGATCGCCCAAGAACCCGGTCGCGTCGTCTTCTTCGACCCCTTGGGTGGCTTCCTCAACTCCGTCGTCGTCGGAGCGATACCGGATATGGTAACCTTCACCCCCGACGGCACGAAGATTTTAGTCGCCAACGAGGGGGAACCCAACGACGATTTCAGCGTCGACCCCGAAGGTTCGGTGAGCATTATCGATTTATCGAGTGGCGCGAATCCCACCGTCACCACCGCCGGATTGACTCAGTTTAATAACGCAGTTCTCGACGATAGCGTCCGTATCTTCGGACCGGGGGCAACAGTTGCCCAGGATTTGGAACCCGAGTTTATCGCTGTTTCCGAAGACTCTTCCACTGCCTGGGTAACCCTACAAGAGAACAACGCCTTCGGTATCCTGGATTTAACCACCGGTGAATTCATCGATATTGTCGGACTCGGCTTCAAAGACCACAGCTTGCCTGGAAATGGCTTAGATGCCAGCGACGAAGATGGGGGAATTAATATCGCCAATGTGCCGGTATTGGGGATGTTTCAACCGGATTCGATCGATACCTACAGCTTCGGCGGGGAAACCTTTATCGTTTCGGCGAACGAAGGGGATGCGCGCGATTTTGAAGAGGAACGGGTAGAAAACCTCACCCTCGATCCCACGGCGTTCCCCAATGCCGACGAACTGCAACAACCGGAGGTTTTAGGTCGCCTGGAAGTCACCAATACCTTAGGAGATACCGACGGGGATGGAGATTTCGACAGCCTGTTCGCTTTCGGCGCGCGGTCTTTCTCGATTTGGGATGCCGAAGGCAACCTCGTTTTCGATAGTGGTGACGATTTCGAGCAAATTACAGCCGATTTGTTTCCCGACTTCTTCAACTCCGATAACGACGAAAATACCTTCGATACCCGCAGCGATGCCAAAGGTCCCGAACCCGAAGCCATCACCATCGGTCAAATCGCCGATCGCACCTTTGCCTTTATCGGGTTAGAGCGCGTCGGCGGCATCATGACCTACGATATCACCGACCCCTTTGCTCCTTTCTTTGTCGATTACGTTAACAATCGCAACTTTTTCGGCGACCCGGAACTGGGGACGGCAGGAGACCTCGGTCCGGAAGGCTTGCTCTTTATCGGCGCAACGGACAGTCCGACCCAAGCACCGTTAATTATCGCCACCAACGAAGTGAGCGGCACGACGACACTGTTTGCGATTGAGGAAGAAAGCGTTCCCGAACCTTCGACTCTCTTGGGTTTATTGGGGTTTGGTGTATTGGGTGCGATCGCTCGCAAGGGTCGAAACACGATGAGTGCGTAACTAAACGCTTGCCATCGATCTCGTCGGTCCTTCCCCAATCTCGGTTTCATCGCCTTGAGGTTGGGGATTTTGCTGTGGTGTTCGTGTTTGGACATTGGTGAAAGGTTAGAATCACTGATGATTTGTCTTGCCCCAGATTTAGTGTCGTCAAGCGAGAAGTGTTGCCACAGCGAAAAGCGATCGCATCTTACCTATACGATCGCCCCTGTTGAGTGCGTTCTGGCACTCTTTTTTGGCTTGGGCTTTTTACGTATTTACCCTGAAACCAATATCCGAGTGATTTAGATTATATACGTGTTTTTACAGAGAATAGTCTTGCACTTTAGTTAATTTTACGTAGCTTAGGAAAAATACCGCCCACGATGAAGATATTGTATTTTCGATCGCATTTTGGGAACTTAAAATCGATCGAGGTCTCGCGTGCGTTCCTCTGGAACGGAAAAGACTCTAAAATCTTCGGTGAACATATTGGAACTGAGCACACCACGGGTGGTAATTATCCGAGGTCGTGAGGAGGGCATACATTCCCTATTCCCTATTCCCTATTCCCCATTCCCCACCTTCACCGGAAACTGTCCGATCCCGAACTGACGTTAAAATCTAAAATTGGTACTGTTGCGATGTCTGACTCCCTACCGCCTATTCGAGATCGCCAACTGCTCGAGCGAGCGCTAACTCATCGATCGTACGTTAACGAGCATCCCACCGAAACCAATAACGAACGGCTGGAGTTTCTCGGCGATGCGGTGTTGGGATTTTTGGTGGGGGAACTCCTCTACACTCGCTACCCCCAAATGAGCGAAGCACAACTGACGCGAATGCGATCGGCCCTAGTGGATGAAACCCAACTGGGTCAACTGGGTCGGGAGATGGGAATTGGGGCGATCGTTCGTTTGGGTCGGGGGGCCGATCTCGATGGCGGACGGGACAGTCCGTCGATTCTCAGCGATACCTTCGAAGCGCTGATTGCCGCCTATTTTTTAGAAGCGGGTATTGAGGCCGTACGCGATTACGTTCGCGAAGTCTTTACCGGTTTGGCCCAAAACCGGGTGCAAGAGGGAGCGCCTCTGCCGCCTCAAAGTTTCATTGATACCAAAAACCAGTTCCAGCAATGGGTACACGCCTACTTTAAAGAAAGCGAGAAGCCCAAACCGGAGTATGTTATTGTCAAACAAAGCGGTCCCGACCACGCGAAAGAGTTTGTTGCCGAAGTTCGGGTGAACGATCGCGTTTACGGACGAGGTCGAGGTCGCCGAAAGCAAGAAGCCGAAAAAAAAGCAGCCGAAGATGCCCTGAAACAACTAGGGTTACTTTAGGGTGGCTCCAACGAGTTTTCTTTCCACGCAAAATGGTAAGATACGAGGCACGATCGAGGGTGTTGTCGATCGCTTCGGACTCCAGGTGCAACATCGCGTGCAGAGATGACAATCCCAGCCTTATCGAATCTCTACCCAATCTCGAAAGAATAATGCTCGAAATTTTAGTCTGGAGTCTTTTTGTCGGTAGTCTGGGTATTGAGGGTGCGATCGCCGGAGGGTGGCTGTATTGGCAGCAAAAGGCGACAAAGCAGACCCATGAGGAGGAGGAAGAATTTTTGACCCACTACAATACAGAAAAAGAAATCTGGCAAGAGGATTTACCCCAGTCCAACATCCCCCAACCCAACATCTCCCCATCTAACATTTCCGAATCGAACGGCACCGCATCGAACGGCACCGAATCGAATGGTAATGTGCGATCGCAACCTCACCCGCAATCCGATCGTCTCGTCGATCCGCGCTTGGTGGGCTGGGAATACAAAATTGTCCGGGCCAGTCGGGATTTGTTTCGCGATGCGACAATTTTGCAAAAACTACGGGATGAAGAAGCAGAAGCCGGTTGGATCTTACTGGAAAAGTTAGACGATCGCCGGATTCGATTCAAGCGTCCGATCGCCATGGCGCAAATCCTCGAATCGGAGTATCTCAAAATCGATCCCTATCGTTCCCACTACGGTTCTCATGGGAATCCCCTGAGTTGGTTCGGGGCAATTGTCGCGATTGCGACCCTCGCACTCCCAGCCTATCTGGGTTATACCTTAGTTGCAACGACCCTCGATCGAGATCGACTCGAATCGGAACCAGCATTGCCATCTCCAAGTTCTTCCACACTTCCCACGTCGAGTCCTTAATTTGATAGCCGTTATCAGTTAGACCGAGTTCGGTTAAATACTGAGAACTGAGGTGAAAGCGAGCATCGGGGGCATCGGTAGCTCTCGGAGGTGCGGGGAGAGCATTGGAAATAGAGATTCAGTATTGGTGAAAGGGAAACAGCTCCGACTCCAGACGCGCGGGATTGAAGTCTGACGAAAATTTAGGGTTGTCGAGATCCGGATTTTCGTCGCCGCCGCGTCGGGTTACTGTCATCGCGATCGAGCATACAAATAAAAAGTCCCACCAGTTGGTAAGCGGTGGGAGCATGACTCGGTATTGGTTTCAGGGTGTATATGATTAATTTAACCCCGATCGACCCCAGACTGTCATCAGCCATTTGGCGGATATTTTGACATATCATATGAAAAACTATCTGTCATCCGCCATACAGCGTAAATTCGTACAGGCGATCGGGCAGTAATAGCAACGGACTGAAGATATGACCCGAAACCCGATAACGATCGCCAAATACGGGGTGTTTCTCGTTCTCATCTTGGGCGTTGTCACCCTCCCACCGTGGCAACCCGCACTATGGCAACGATTGCCCGATCGCGCTTTGGCATCAACCGAAACCGCGATGCCCGAGAAATTCGCCCAGACCCCCATGTCCTCACCGATTTCCTTTGAAACCCTCGATCGCGGTAACTATGCAGGCATTTCCCAACCCTTCGCGCGAACGATCGAAGATGGAGAAAGTTGGGAAGTGTTTTGGAACGAATTATACGGCAATCAAATCCCCATTCCACCGGTTCGAGAAATTGACTTCAGCCAAAAGGCGATCGTTGCGGTAGGTTTGGGAGAACGTAACAGTGGTGGATACGGCATCGAGATCGAATCCGTGGCGATTGAAGAGGGAACCCTGGCAATTCATTACCGAGAAACCACCAATACCTGCGGCGTGGTGACCATGGCGTTCACTCAACCCTATCATCTCGCGATCGTCGATCGAGTCGATCTCCCAGTGCGGTTTTTCCGCAATACGGAAGAAATTGGGTGCGATCGGTAAGATCGAGTTCGAATGGTGACTTGACAATTTAACACAAAAATGGTAAGGGTACATCGAGTACTCATAACCATCTCCATCGCAATTTTTAAACTCGCAATTAAAACAATGTTGGCTCCTTCAAAATCAAAATACATGGCCCGGTTGACCGTTGGGTCATCAGCGCACGAATAAACTCCAACTCGATCCTCTTTTGAAATCGCGCGCGTTTCATGTGGCGCAGCGAAACGATATTTATTCGTCAGCAGCAGCCGTCGGAAAGCGCAAATCATCATCCCGGACTTCCGAACTCTCCACCCACTGATTTTCGAGTGCAAAAGACTTCATCTGCGTTCCCCATCTCTCAAACTCTTGGGGAAAGGATGTCTGTGTCGCAAATCGAATTTTGACAATCTAATTTTTTACAAGCTGCCCCCGTCAGGGAATTCTACAACATCACTCAAAATGGGAGTTTAGATTTGGAGTTGAGACCAATTTAACGTCTCGAACAGTCAAACCCTTATCCTGAGACGATTTTAGCGTTTCCAACTCGAAGGTCCGATCGAAAAACCCAAACGCTTACCGCGTCGCCGGTTGTTGCCTTCTCGATCGAGATTTTATCTAAACTCCAGTCAATTCATCTGACCGGTATTTATTCATCGATGAAGTCATCTATATACACTGTCCGATCTGGCATTCCTGACGTTACCCAACAACCGAAAACTCGCGTTCGGCGATCAATTCTACCCTGTTTGGCATTGTTGCTACTCGTCGATTGGATTTTTCCCACCGGGAGTCACGGGCAAATTATTCCCGACGATACCCTACCGCAGAATTCGACTCTCGAGCGCAATGGGGACATCGATCGCATTCTCGGCGGCACTGAAGCAGGAGGAAACTTATTCCACAGCTTCCAAGAATTTAACGTCCGCACTGGAGAAACCGCCTATTTCGACAATGCCCTCACCATCGACAATATTATTACTCGCGTCACGGGGGGACAAACGTCTCAAATCGATGGATTCTTGCAAGCCAACGGAACGGCAAACCTCTTTCTCGTCAATCCCAACGGCATTATTTTCGGGACGAACGCTCAGTTGAATTTGGGGGGTTCGTTTTTTGCCAGTACAGCCGATGGCGTTTTGTTTGAGGACGGCAGTTTGTTTCATGCCACCGAAGCCAACGCGACGCCCCTACTCACCGTTAGCGTTCCCGTCGGTTTGCAATACGGTAGCAATCCAGGGGCGATCGTCAATCGCTCTCGTGCCGATAGCATTTTACCCTTACCCAATCCCGAGCGAGTGGGTTTAGAAGTTGTTCCCGGTCAGACCTTGGCATTGGTGGGGGGAGATTTGAGCATTGAAGGTGGCGGTTTGAGGGCGGTGAGTGGAACCATCGAGTTGGGAAGCGTTGCCGATTCTGGCTCGATCTCGATCGCCCCGGCAACCCCTGTTCGGGGGCAAACTCTAGACTACGATGGCGTTACCAATTTTAGCGATATTCAAATTTCAGCAGCGTCGGTAGATGTCAGTGGTTTGGGAGGTGGGGCGATTCGCGTGCGGGGCGATCGGGTTTTGGTAACTGAAGGGTCGAGTTTGCGGGCCGATACCTTCGGTGAATTTGCGGGACGGGGTATCGAGATTCAAGCGGGAGATTTTCAGCTTCGCGATCGCGCTTTTGTCTCCTCATCCACCTTTGGGACGGGGGATGCCGGGGCGTTACAGGTTCGGGCCGATCGCATCGAACTGGCGGGAACCGTCCCCCTAGGCGTATCCTTCCAACTCGTCGCCGGTACCTTCGACCCCCTCAACCTCAGCGATGGTTTGTACGGTATCAGTGCCGGGAGTGGCGCAGCAGGGGATATTACCCTAGAAGCCGATCGCATTTTGGTACGGGATGGGGCAACGGTGATGACGACGACGATTTTTGATGGGGTGGGAGGAGATATCCTCTTAAATGCGACCGAATCTGCCAACCTGATAAACGGATCGCTATTCGTTGCCGGTACAACGGGATCGGGAGATAGCGGGCAGATTACGGCGATCGCCCCTCAACTGCAAGTGGTCGACGGAACCTCCCTGAGTACGACCCCGAGTTTTCTGAGTACCGGTCGTGGAGGGGATTTAACGGCGATCGCTCAGTCGATCGAATTACGAGGAACACCCGCAGGCGCACCGGTTCCTGCCGGTTTGTTTACCACCACCCTCGGGGCGGGCGATGCGGGAAACTTGGAAGTTCGGACCGATCGATTAATCGTGGCGGACGGTGCTCAAATTTCGGCAGCGGCTGCTGGAAGCGGACGCGGGGGCAATCTCACAATCGTTGCCACCGAATCTGTAGACCTGAGTGGTATTGCCGCAGACGGTCGGTTTTTGGGGGGATTCTTCACCTCTTCCTCCCTCCTTACCCTTGCCGGACAGCGAGGGACTTCTGGGGCAGGGGATTTAACCATTACGACCGATCGTCTCAGGGTTCGCGATGGGGCGCAGATTTCCGTAGCGACGGGGGGTGATGGGGCGGCTGGCAGTTTGCGAATTGATGCCGAATCCGTGGAAGTCAGTGGTTTTGCCACCGGTGTCGATCCCTTAGTGGAGTCGGTATCCTTCGGCATCATTGGCGATGGCATCGTTCCCAGCGCGATCGAATCCAATACCAGCGGGGCGGGGAATGCCGGGAATGTGGAGATTCGGACCGATCGCCTGAGAGTGGGTAACGGCGCGGAAATTGGCGTGCGCGGGACGGGTTCGGGGGTAGCGGGTAACCTGGATATCGCGGCCGATCGCATTATCGTTGACGGAGGCAGCGCCCTCACGGCAGCCACGGTTTCTGGGGGCGGCGGAAACATCCAACTGCGCGGATCGGATGTGCGTTTGCTGGGCAACAGCCGCATTGCCACCGATGCGGGGAATGTGGATGGCGGCAATATTACCATCGAGACGGAAACCCTGGTGGGGTTGGGCAATAGCGATATTACTGCCAACGCCCAACAAGGTCGCGGGGGTCGAGTGGAAGTCTCTGCCGACGGGATTTTCGGCATCCAATTTCGCCCCATTCGGACTCCCGAAAGCGATATTACGGCAACCTCCGAACTGGGCGCGGAATTTAGCGGTGTCGTGACGGTGCAAACTCCCGATGTCGATCCCGGTGCGGCTTTAGTCCCGTTACCGACCAATCCGATCGATCGAGCAAATCGCGTGCAAGCCGGGTGTGCGGCTTATGCGGGCAGTCAGTTTACGCTCGTCGGCAGGGGTGGATTGACCCAAGACCCCACGATCGCGATTCCAGCCCAAACCCTGTGGCGGGACTGGCGAGAGTATTCGGAAGTTTCTCAGACGGGAGTGGCAATTCCGGTGGCTGCGGCATTACTGGAGTCGGGCGATCGACTTGTGGAAGCGACGGGTTGGATTGTCAATCAAGAGGGTCGGGTGGAGTTGGTGGCGCAATTACCAGCGTCTGGAATGCTGTCGGAGTTGAGAGAATGTGGGGTAGGTGATAAGTAATAACGCCATGTGCAACTTAATTATCCAAAACCCGATCGCACGGGGTAAAAGGGGAAGGGGGAAGGGGAAAGGGGGATATGGTTGGCTAGCTCACCATATGGCGAGCGCTTAAAGTTGCACACCGCGTTAATAAGTAATAAGTAACACGTAATAAGCAATAAGTAATTGAAATATTGAAAAATATATAGCGCTTCTCAAATCAGTGAGGGCTGATTTAAAATCTCAACTCCCCCTTCATAAGGGGGATTTAGGGGGATCTTCCGTACTTCATATATTTGAGAAACGCTATATAAATATGTTATAAAATCTAAAAAATATATGTTTTTTGAATCATCATAAGTAGGTAGCCATAAATAAACGTTGCTAAAAAGGGTGGGAGAATCAAGCGATGGGTATTGAAGTTAAATCAATTGACACGATATCCAACTGACTCCCTATAACTGTGATTACTTTTGACTACCTACTTAATATTTTATTAAACGGGCGTTCGATAAAATTATCTTGAGATGGAAAAGCGATATAATAGTTTATCTCTAGCCGTTGCTAATCGAGACTTACGGGCACTCAAAAAACTCATTCGAGAGGGTATTCAGTTTCAGCAGTTAGCCTGGGAGGAAATTGATGAAGATGCAGGAGAAATTTATACACCTCTAGTCAAAGCGATCGAACTCAATGAGATCGAAATCATTAAAGTATTAATTGAAGCGGGAAAACTGTTTCCAGATTGGATGGCATGGCAAATCCCCGATGCCATTCATGTTGCCTCTTATTATGGAAACTTAGAGGTGGTCAAAATTTTACTCTCTCTCGAGATTAAAGGGTGGAGTCAGGAAGGTTTAGCAACCAGTGCGTTAAATGGTGCCATTACAGGCGAAAACATGAATGCCATCGAATTCGCACTCCAATCTGGTGCAGATGTGAATGCTTTGACCAACTGGGGTACTCCATTAATTCATGCGATCGTACACGCGAACGATGTAAATATTATCAAGTTTCTGATTCGATCGGGTGCAGAGATTAATGTCGTGGATGAAGAGAGAGTGAATACTCCTTTATCTGCTGCAATTTCGAGAGGTGATTTCAATCTAGTCAAATTTTTAGTTGAGGCAGGTGCGGACGTAAACTCGTATACTTGGAGTCGTAAATGTTTTTCTTTAAATAGACCTGAAAACGAAAAAATATTTCAATATCTATTGACACAAGATTCTAATGTAAACGAACGAGAGTGGCACGATCGCTATTTATCTTTAAAACAAACGAAAGAACGGTATGCGATCGAATCCGACGATTTTGACGATATTCCGTTTTAAGATTGAGATTTTGGAGGGAAATATCCAATCTCGATCGAAACAATCGAAACATTTCACACACTTGAGTTTGAGTGAAAACCTAAATTCTGCCGATTGCAACAAAAAATTGGGTATTCCCTTATTTCTGGGCTAGAGTCGATCGAGATTGAGGCGGAGATGCCAACTGGGCTTCGCAAAATTCGTTACCAAAACTGAAACCCACCCAGAAGAACGAGCGTCATCGATTACCGTGAAACTATCAATCGCTTTCGTCCGTTCTGTGAGGAGGACAACTCGATGCGCAAAACGATATTAACCCCGATCTCCCTGGCATTTCTCTTTGGAGGGGCAGCCGTGACGCCCATGTTTGCCGAAGAACCGAATTCCCCCCTTGAAAACACCATCGAAAATACCATCGAAACCGCTGCCAATCCCAGCCTTCTAGCAGGATACTACGCCTTTCAAGATTATCGATCGGTGGTGGAAAAAACCGCATCGATGGTATTCGATCGCCAAGCCCAAGAACTCGCTTCCCGATTCGGTTTGAATATCCTCAACGTCACTTGGGAGGATACCGGACGCTACTACAACTCTGCGGTGGGTCCGAATATCAGTGACATGACGATTCAGGTGCAGCAGCATAACCCGATCGCCGACGACTATACCCTCAGCTTGATGCCGGCGATCCGCCATCCCAATTTTACCGACGAATCGGCCGATATTCCCCTCGATCGCTTCTTCTTACGGGTGGGTAACGAGAAAGACGAAGCCCTCAAACGGGTTTCCCTGCGCGAGTTCCTCGGCAACCTGCGACAATACCTGCATCGATCGCAATCCTGGGCAGGTGAAGAAACCTCGTTACTGGCCGATCGCGATACCCACGTTCTCGTCAGCGCCCAAGCCGCCTTTCTACCCATCCCCCAAGGGGGAAGCGCCGAGTTTAACCCCGTCCTGTTCAACTACCAATCTTACCCCGGCGATCCGGCCGTCCTAACAATTTTAGCCACCCGCGAGGGAACCAGCGTCACCGTCATCGACAACCAACGGGATGCCTTCGATGCCGGGGGAACCTGGGGACAACGCCTCTTTTTTAATAAAAATGGGGAACGGGCGAGTTTCACGGGGCAGCGGTTGAGCGATTTTCAACGTTCCGGTGGGGATTCGAGTGCGTCGAATGCCGAACCCGTCGAAGCTGCCGGGGAAGAGGGACTGAATATGGTGATGCTGATTCAAGTTCCCCTGAAGCAGAAAGAACCCTTTGAACCCTATTCGCTAGGGGGTGCAGATGTAATGCTGCTCGAATCCGCCCCAGCCCCAGCCGCCGGACAAGCCCGCAGCAACGTCGAAGCCGCCGTTATCGGCCATGGAGAAGTAGAAGGCCCATTTACGGAAATTGACGATTTGGCGATCGAACGCGACCCCCAGTTCCCGATTCGGGTAACGGTACAGTTCTACAAAGCCACCAGCAACGGGGTGGTATCCGAGAAGGATATGGAACAAATCCACCAGCAAATCGCCCGCGTTTACGAAGATGCGGACTACGTCGGCAGTTTGGTCGTCGACGGCCCCAGCGATCGCCCGACGGAACACGACGGCCCCAAAGAAGAACCCCCTGGATGGTGGGATGCCTTCTGGAAGCGACACGAAGCCAATACCGGACAGACGAGGGAAGAGGCGATCGAAATGTTGCGCCGCCTACTGGGGGAAGATTGGATGCCCGCCTCGGAACAGGAGTTGCAACAAGAACTCGATCGGTTGGGGGAGTGAATTCGGAATAGGGAAATGCGGAGGCAGGGTTAACAGTACATAGTGGGAGCATCTTGCTCCCATTTCTTCCATTACCCCCTCTCCGCGTCACCGCGTCCCCGCGTCACCGCGTCCTCTTCCCCTCTCCCATCCCCGCGTCCCCGCGTCTTTCCCCTTCCCCTACTCCTCTCCTTCCTCCATTTCCTCTTCTCCCGAGGGCGGCACTAAAGCCACGGCGGCGATCGCATCGTCTTTATCCAATCGCTGCACCCGCACCCCCGTCGCACTCCGAGATTGGGGAGAAATGGCATTCACCGCTTGACGGATAATAATCCCCCGACTGGTGACGATCATCAGTTCGTCTTCTTCGTTCACCACCCGCAAGGCCGTCAGTCGGTCTTGCTTGCTGTGAGCTTTGAATTTAGTGGCGATCGTCCCTTTCCCGGCCCGTCGTTGCAATCGGAACTGGTTGACGGGAACCCGCTTGCCGTAGCCTCCGGTGGTAATCGTCAACACCCAGGGCCCCACCCCTTCATTGGAGGCATCCGTTTCCTCATCCCCATCTTCCGTGGCAACGGTCAACTCTTCTTCTTCAATCTCGTTCTCGTCATCCTCCGTCAAACTGGCAATTACCGCACTCGACAAAATATCCATGCCGATAGGTTCGTCCCCTTTGCGCAAATTCATCGACTTCACCCCCCGCGTGGCCCGACCGAGGGGACGCAGTTGTTCGTGGCTGGCTTTGAAATGAATGGCCATGCCGTAACTCGACCCGATGATAATGCTATCCTCGGCTTTGGCCCGACGCACCCACCGCAGTTGGTCGCCGTCGTTGAGGGAAATGGCAATCAAGCCATTGGCGCGAATGTTGGCAAAAGCGGAGAGGGCAGTTTTTTTGATGTATCCCCCCCGAGTGAGCATGATTAAGTATTCATCATCGGTAAACTCGCTCACCGAGACCATCGACGTAATTTTTTCCTCTCGGGGAATCGGCAGCATCTGGACGATGGGAACCCCCCGCGCCGTCCGCGAACCCGTAGGAATTTGGTAAGCTTTCAGGCAGTACACCACTCCCCGTTCGCTGAAAAAGAGGACGCTGTCGTGGTCGCAACAGGTCAAAAAATGCTCGATACCGTCGTCTTCTTTCATCTTGGTACCGGCTTTACCCCGCGTCGCCCGGTTTTGTGCCTCGAAGGTATTCACGGGCATCCGCTTGATATATCCCTGTTCCGTGAGCAAAATCAGGGCTTTTTCGTTGGCGATTAAATCGGTTTCGTCGATTTCCCCTTCGTCCCGCAGAATCTCCGTCCGGCGTTCGGTACCGAATTTAGCTTTGAGTTCCTGGGCTTCGGTTTCGATAATTTCGAGAATCCGTTCCCGACGGGCCAAAATATCGTTGAGGTCGGCAATTTTGGCTTGTAAGTCTTCGTGTTCTTTCTGGATTTTCTCTGCTTCCAAGGCCGTCAGTCGCCGCAGTTGCATTTGCAAGATGGCATCGGCTTGCTGTTCGGAGAGAGAATAGGTCTCGATTAACTCGGCTTTGGCCGTGGCGGTATCGGCGGAGTTGCGAATTAGGGCGATAATCGGATCGAGGTTCGCCAATGCAATCAGCAACCCTTGCAGGAGATGGTCCCGTTCTTCGGCCTTGCGGAGTTCGTAGAGGGTGCGCCGGGTGATGGTTTCGACGCGGAACTCCAGGAAGACTTCTAAGAAACGCTTCAGGGGCAGGAGTTGGGGTTCCCCGTTCACCAGGGCGAGCATATTCGCCCCGAAGTTGGTTTGGATGGGGGTTTGCTTGTAAAGGTTGTTGAGGACGACGCGGGGATAGGCATCGCGCTTGAGTTCGATGACGATGCGCATCCCGTCGCGATCGCTTTCATCTCGGATATCGGAAATCCCTTCCAGGCGTTTCTCGTTCACCATGTCGGCGATTTTTTCGATCAGCCCGGCTTTATTCACCTGATAGGGCAGTTGGGTGACGATAATTGCCTCGCGATCGGGTGCGCCGCGCCTTTCGATGGTTTCGATTTCGGCGACCCCGCGCATGGTAATCGAACCCCGACCGGAGGTATAGGCATCGCGAATCCCACTTTTACCGAGGATTTGCCCCCCGGTGGGAAAGTCGGGGCCGGGAATGTGCCGTCTCAGTTCCGTCGCATCGATGTCGGGGTTGTGAATTAAAGCCGTCAACCCATCGACGAGTTCCCCTAAATTGTGGGGGGGAATGTTGGTGGCCATCCCCACGGCAATCCCGGAAGACCCATTGAGGAGAAGTTGGGGCAACCGCGCCGGTAACACCGTGGGTTCTTGTTGCGATCCGTCGAAGTTATCGGCGAAATCGACGGTTTCCGAGTCGATATCTTCGAGCAGAGAATCGCAACTGAGGGCTTGCAGGCGGCATTCGGTGTAACGCATTGCCGCCGGGGGATCGTTGTCCACGGAACCGAAGTTACCGTGGCCGTTGATGAGGGGCGATCGCATCGAAAAGTCCTGGGCCATGCGCACCAGGGCATCGTAGACCGCCGTATCCCCGTGGGGGTGGTATTTCCCTAACACTTCCCCGACGACGCGGGCGCACTTCCGAAACGGGCGTTCGGGCATCAGTCCCAATTCGTGCATGGCGTAGAGAATGCGTCGGTGAACGGGCTTGAGTCCGTCCCGCGCATCGGGCAGCGCCCGACCTACAATCACGCTCATGGCGTACTCTAGGTAAGACCGGGACATCTCATTGCGCAGATCTGTCGGGACGATCCGCTCTTGGGAAGTGGTCATAGGGTCAAAAACTCCATTAAAAACGCAATTTCGGTAGCGATCGACCGAAACACTTATCGAATGCAGTTTAGCTTTATAATTTTAGCTAAATGCCTTAAATTATCTTTAATATTTTAACAGGTTTTGACCCCAATCGACCTGGATACAATATCGAACGAAAAAAGAGGGACAATACAATTTAAAAAATTAAAATAAAGCATTGTTTTTTGTTAATCAAAAAATTAAAATAAAGCTAAAAAAATCAATAAAATATTATTGTAAAATAATCAATTTAGTTCCTTGCAAAACATTTTTTTGCAAAAAAATATATTTTTTGTAAGTTTGGTTATATCGGCATTCAATCCGATCGCAAAAACTCTACTGTGTCAGATATTGTTTGTTTTACATATTTATTAAAAGCTTTTTTGTCGTTTTGCATTTATATTGACGAAAATTAAAATAATTAAAAGCGATAAAATTCAATTATATTTTTTGAATTTATAACCCAAAAGCGATCGCAATCATTTAAGATTGTCGTTTTTGTTTTTATTCCATAAAATAAGGACGATCGCGGTTTGAATTACCATTTTGTAATTTTACCCCAAAACAAGATGTTACCGATTATTTACTCTGAGGAATTTCTCGAACACAAAACTGGAGCATTTCATCCCGAGTGTCCGGAACGATTGAGCGCCATTGTTTGGGCCCTGAAAAATGCCCCCTGGGGCGATCGCCTCGAGTGGATTTTGCCCACCCCCGTCGCCAGCCGTCCCCTCCTCGACACCATCCATCAAATTCACCCCCCCAACTACGTCAGTACCATCCAAACGATCGCCAAGCGAGGGGGGGGACGACTCGATGCCGATACCCCCGTCTCCACCCGCAGTTACGATGTCGCCCTACTGGCGGTGAGTGCTTGGCTCGATGGGGTCGATCGCATCCTCGAAACCGGAAAACCCGCCTTTGTCCTCGCCCGACCCCCCGGACACCACGCGACAAGCGATTGCGGCATGGGATTTTGCCTGCTATCGAATGCAGCGATTGCCGCCCACTATGCCCTCGAAAAACCCGGAATCGATCGAGTCGCCATTCTCGATTGGGACGTGCATCACGGCAACGGCACCCAAGCCATCGTCGAAACGAACCCCCAGATTGTCTACTGTTCCCTCCACGAATCCCCCAACTATCCCGGCACTGGGGATGCCAGCGAACGCGGAAATTTCGAGAACGTGCTAAATTTACCCATGAGTGGCGGCAGTACGATTGCCCAGTACCGACCCAAATTCGAGACAGAAGTGGTGCCCTTTTTGCAAAACTTCAAACCGGATTTACTCATCGTCAGTGCCGGATACGATGCCAACCGTGCCGATCCCCTATCGGGTATCGCCCTAGAACCGAAAGATTTTGGGTATTTTACGGACTGCTGCTTGGGCATCAGTGGGAAAATTTTATTCGGTCTCGAAGGGGGCTACGACCTCGAAGCTTTGGCTCAGTCTGTGGTCTGTACCATCGAACGGTGTTTGGAAATTTGACTCGACCCGAGTCGATCTGAAGTGGGTTGAGTCGCACCTCTTATTTTTGCCGCGCTGCACTAGATCTGGCGCAACCCCTGCGCTTTGCTTCCCCCACAGTGTATTGAGACGATCGCGCGCCAGCAGGTCTTCCCCATTCCCCATTCCCCATTCCCCATTCCCATAAATCACCTGCCATTCCTATGAGGTCAATCTCATGAAACAACTGCCCAAAACTCAACTCGAAGCCGAACGGATGCTAGAGGTGCAGCTACGGTTAACGCAGTTATTCCGTAAAGAGGAGGTAGCCGTCAAAGCCATCCTCAACTGCCTTTACGATGTGGGTTCGGCGAATTTAATCGAAAAAAAGGTAAACCCCAAAGCCTTAAAAGGAGTTCTCAAATCCATTGCCAGTTTCTCCAAACCCCTGTTTCGATTTGTGGCTTTTCGCTGGTTTGTGGCGAACTGTCCCGAACTGCTTGTCGACTGGTTGTACGGGAAAGTCTCCTTCGAACCGGTCGCTGAAGAAACCGAAGCGGTCTTAGAAACGCCATTAGAACTCTCCTCAGAATTACCCTCCCCGCCGCAAGAAATCGAAGCGAGTCTCGAACCGCCCAATGCCCTCACCCAAAGTGCCCTGGCGAAACTGGAAGTTCAAGATCTCGAAATCCAAAAGCTCTACGGGCGAGTGCGGTGGCTGACGGGGTTTTCCGTTGGCGCGATCGCGATGACTGCGGGGTTAACCTTTTTGGTATTCGGTTCGAACATCTTGCCCGACAGGTTGTTGTCTCTACCCTCGACAGAACGATCGCTGGTGGAATCCCCATCACCCCAGGATTAGGCCCGATTGAATTCGATCGCCCTTGCAGTTCGCGGTAGGATGGGAAACCAAACCCGATCGCCATTCCCGTCTCGATGCCATGTCTCGATCGAAAGCCCTGCAATACTATATCTTTGCCCGAGTGATGCTCGCGCCCCTGATGCTGTGGACGATTACCACCGCCGTTTTTTTGCTGTTGCGGGCAACTCCCGGCGATCCCGTCGATGCCATCCTCGGCCCGCGCGCCCCGGAAGCATTTAAAGAAGAATTGCGACAACAGTTGGGGCTGGCTGGTTCTCTGTGGGAACAGTATTTGAATTACATGAAGCAACTGTTGAGCTTCGACCTGGGGGAATCGGCTACCAGTCGGGGACAGGGGGTCTGGGAGATTATTCAGAACTTCTTCCCAGCGACCGCAGAACTGGCCGTCTGTAGTATGCTCGTGGCGATCGTTGTCGGGATTGCCGTCGGTTCGGCCGCCGCCTCTCGTCCCAATACGGCGATCGATGTTGGCGGTCGGCTGTTCGGCATCATTACCTATTCCGTGCCCATGTTTTGGATGGGGATGGTGTTGCAACTCATTTTTTCGGTGAAGTTGGGTTGGTTTCCCCTGGGGACTCGCTACCCCCTCACTCTCCCACCCCCCACGGGACTGACAGGGTTATACACCATCGATAGTTTGCTTGCCGGAAATCTAAACCAGTTTTTTGCCGCCCTCCACCATCTGGCTTTACCCAGCCTCACGTTAGGAATTTTGCTCAGTGGCATTTTCGAGCGCATCGTGCGAGTGAACCTCAAACAAACCTTGCAAAGCGATTACGTGGAAGCTGCCA
Source organism: Zarconia sp. (assembly GCF_057467645.1). Taxonomy (NCBI): domain Bacteria; kingdom Bacillati; phylum Cyanobacteriota; class Cyanophyceae; order Oscillatoriales; genus Zarconia; species Zarconia sp. The sequence goes on along the minus strand of NZ_JBRJXU010000083.1, from coordinate 14,264 downwards.
GAGCTAGAGGGATTTCCGAAGGGCGCATTTTAGTCGCCCATGCCCTGAAAAATGCCATGATTCCGGTGATTACCGTGTTGGGACTCACCTTTGCTTCACTATTGGGAGGTGCGATTTTAACGGAGGTGACCTTTTCCTGGCCGGGTTTAGCCAGTCGCCTGTACGAAGCCATTTCCTCTCGGGACTATCCGACGGTACAGGGGGTGACGATCTTTTTTGCGGCGATCGTGGTGGTGGTGAGTATTGCGATCGATATTTTGAATGCCTATATCGACCCGCGCATTCGGTACTAGACATCTGGAGGAAAAGGGTTAAAGGAGAATCTTGAAGAAATTTATGACTTCGGCATAGATATCGATCGGATTTTTGATACCGAATTCATGGGTTTTTTATCCCTTCCCCTTTCCCCCTTCCCCCTTTCCCTCCAGATGGCTATTCAGTGCAACAGGCGCGAATCTCTTCTCCGATTCTCTCCCGATGCCCCCAATGCTCGCCTTAACCGGAATTACCCCACCAAATTCAAATCTAAGATGGCATCGGAAATATCCAATGTCAAAAAGCGATCGATGGCAATATATCCCCAACACACCGACGACATCGGATCGCAGACGGTTTTTTGAAATCCCAAAACCGCTGTTAATTGTTCGTAGAACGGATGCAATAACAGCACGTACAAATCGCAGAGGTTGGGAAAATCTCGTCGCAATTGTGGGAGAACGATTTGCGCGTCTTCAAGCAACTGAATAATTTGCGGGTGTTGCAAATAAGGTCTATCGATGGCCCAACTGCGAACGAACACCGACAGACAACTCTCATCCCCCGGTTGCGCCATTTCTAAGGGATCGATTTCCTGAGTCGAACTCAGGTGCATGCTCTTTTTCGGAGGTAAGAAGAAATTTTCCTCCGATCGCGCTGCCGTGGGGTACAGGAGGTAAAATCCGATGGGATTGAGGTTGTCCTTGCGCCGCAGCACCCGCATCCCCGTTGAGTATTCTTTCGCCCACTGACGCAGCAACCGGGCGATACGATAGGGAATATAGGCGTTATTGTTATTGCTCATCCAGTTGTAGTTGCGCGCTAGGAACGTGGCAACGGGAATGGCATCGGTGCGCCCATTGAAGTCATCGAGGACAAATTCAACGGTTTCGCGATCGCCCGATCGCGCTTCGGGGTGGAAAGCCGATCGAATTCGCAAGCAAATGGTATTGCCATCGAACTGTTTTTCCAGGTATCCTAGGTCAGCTAGCTTATCGATCGTCATCCCCGCAGCTCGAGGACTTCCCCGATCTTGGTGGGCGTAAAACAGTTCTGCAGCTTCTCGATGGGTGCAAGAAATAAAACCGTCCGGCAGACTGAGTCGATCGATGGGGCAATTGGGGTTTTCACCCAGTGAAAATTGTTGTTTGAGAAACAAGTACGCCCACAACCGCACGAAACACTCGGCACGACGACGAGTGAAGCCCACTTTGGTTTTCAGTTGGGTCACGTACTTGTCCTGGCGATCGAGGGGAAACCAAAGATCGAGACAGTCGGGTGCAAATTGGGATCGATCTGCCAACATATGGGACGAGCGACTCACAATAGATCGACTCAAAAACAGAAAACAAGGGATCGGACAACAAAGGATGCGATCGAATAGAATCGAGCTGGGATCGCTCTTATCGATCCTCTTATTTCTAGACTCGAGAACAACTCTATCCGCATCGAGCGCCATCATTCTATCACGAAAACTTCACCCCACTTCACAAGGGCTTCTACTCGCTTCAATACCGAGCATCTGCTTGAGGGAATCTGCGTCGAACGATCGATGGCTCATTGCAACTTCAGGACTGACTCCCGGAAAATAACTGCATAACTTGAGTGGGGTGAGTCCTACATATATATAGTTGCAATTGAGACTTGCAAAGACCGAAAGAGCGAACGCTAACATGACGTTTGACGGAGTAACTGCCAAGGACGAAGGATTCTCTGTTCGTACCATCGGCAAACCTGGATATCATCTCACTTTCAAGTTCAGGCTGTCATCTCTACTCGCGAAATTCAATCATTCAGACAGGAGACTACTTATGTCGAGTTCTGCACCTTCTACGATCGATCGCCCCGTTTCCGAATCTACCAGTCGTCCCCAACCCAAACGTCACTCGTCTCGCTCGAAAACTCTCTTCTCTTCACCCTTCTTCAACGCCGTCATCGATGGCATCTCCGACGGAATTTTGATTTTGAGCGATCGCGGCGAGGAACTCTATACGAACAGCCAAGCTCGTACGCTGTGCGCCCAACTCTCCCCCGCTCGCTTATCCCCCGCCGGCATCCCAGAAGCCGTGTGGCGTTTATGCGAAGCTCTTATTGAAAGTCGCGAGCTATTTCCCCAAAGACAGTGGGCGATCGAAGATGAAATTCCTCTGAACTCTTCAACCCAGCTTCGACTGAGGGTGCGCTGGTTCCAGCTTGCGGATGTCGAACCGCCCTATCTACTCGTCACCCTCGAAAACTGCTCCGAAGGCATTCAAACTCGTGCCCTCCTCGATGCCAATAAATACGGCTTCACCGAACGAGAAGCTGAAGTATGGGCTTTGCGCTCTTGTGGTTGCGCCTACAAAGACATCGCCGAGCGACTCTACATTACCGAAAATACTGTCAAAAAACATATGAAAAATATTAACGCCAAGCGCAAAGCCGTTCTTTGGGCGCAAGAAGACTGAAGAAGCAATGACTCAACCGCAGATGGGAAGAAGAAGCACGATCGTTTCCATCTAGCTGGAGTTTCAACCCAAATTGATGACTGAGGGTTCGATCCAAACGATCGAACCCTCTTTGCGTATTAGTATGTTGCTCGTGGAACTTTCGTGGAAGACTTTCACCCAAGGAGAATGCGTGCTGAAAATCAATGGGTTACACTCTACGAGCGTTCCATCACAAAAATTCCAATATAATGCTCGATGACAATGCTCGATTTTGTCGTTCGTTTGACAAGAGGTTCGAAAGCATTGGAATATAGAATCTAGTGCCGCTACGGGTCATTAAAAATTCGTCTTGAAAAGTTGAACGGGACTCAAACCGACACCGCTCGCGGTTTCGCAAAATCAAAAATGCTTACCGTACATCGCTTTCACCACTTGAAAGCTGGTCAGTTATTTCCGCCGCGCGGCACTAGTCAATTTCAAAAAATGATGAGTGAATTGGCTCCATCCCTATCGGTTAGACATCTAATCATCAGTATTGAAAGATAAGTTGAAACTCGTAGCGTAAACTTATAGCCTAAACTTATCTGACGATGGTAAATATCCAGTTTGGTTAAGAAAATCCAGATTCGATCAATTTAGAAAGTGTTAACCGATTTTAGGCAATATTTCAAAGTAGATCCCTGACAACTGAATCTTAAATATCACTTCAGATCGAACCCCGAGAAAAAAACTGTAGAAAACGAAAGAGGAGATCTATTTTGTTCCTTGGATATTTCGCTACGATAATTGCGTTTGCGGCAGAAGGAGCTGAGTCTCAGCTCACTCGAGTGGAAACTTTAGAGCTAACATTTGTGGTGGCTTTAGTATTTAGTGCTATCCATATTTGGTCGGATAAACTTTACGGTTTCCTGTATAAATCCGAAAGAGTCGCTGTATCTTTTGGCGGTGGAATGGCTGTAACATATGTGTTTATCCACCTAATGCCGGAACTAGATAAAGGAACTAGGTTACTTGGTATTGGCGTACACTTTATTACTCTATTTGGCTTTCTACTATTCTATGGCATACAGCACTATTGTTGGAAAGTTCGTTCTAAAGAACGCAAAAAAAAGCCATTAACATTTTACCTGAAGCTGGGATTCTCTTGTCTTTATAACGGATTATTAATCTATGCGATCCCAGAACTATTTGATAAGAGTCCCCTTTTTCTCATCCTTTATATTTTGGCGATGAGCATTCATTTAATTTCATCCGATCGGTCTCTAAGTGAAGACTATCACCATGAGTTCCAATCTTGGGGACGCTATGTATTAGTTGCATCTATTGTTGCTGGTTTGACAATCGATATCTTTACCGAACCGGCAAATGAATTAGTTTCGGATGTCCTCACCGCTATTTTAGCGGGTTCTCTGATGTTTAACATCTTTAAAGACGAACTACCGAATCCGGAAAATTCCAGCTTTCGTTGGTTTTGTGGTGGGGTCGGACTTTACCTTATCCTGTTAGTCGGAGCTTCGGGATTAGTTTCTGGATAAGCGATCGCATTCTTGACTTGCCGATTGAGATTTTGAGGTCGGTTGTGGCTGGAAAGTTGAAGCGTTATCTGCGATCGAACATCAACTGAAGCGAGCACGATCGAGATATTTGAGCGGGTATAGCTTTTTTTTGACTTGACAGATACAAGCGTATCTAAATGGCACCATAGCGGTTCTCAAATCAGCCCTCACTGATTTTAAATCTCAAGTCCCCCTTATGAAGGGGAGGCAGCGTCGCCAGAGGGGTTTCCCCAAGTAGAACGACTGCCGTGGATGCGCGGGGGATCGTCCCTACCTCATCCATTCGAGAAACGCTATATTCCCGCAAAATGAGAAATCAATGTATCGATGGGTCTGTACCGTGATGGGTCAGACCCATTTTTTTGCGCTAAACTAAGTGAAATTTCACCATCAGCGGATCGATTCGGCTTCTATTGGCAATCGATCGAGCTTTCCCTTGGATTAATTTTCATGAGAACTTTTGTCGCAATCAATTCGAATATCAGTTTCCAACCGGCAACTCTCCCCCCCAAACCCCACCGCATATTTCGGCGCGATCGTTCCTATTTAAAGATGTAGCTCTACTGCGAGATCGCATCCTTTGAACGATAAAGCCATCGACAGCTTTGCAGTACTCGCACTTCGCGATCGAAAATACCACCACGCTGTCTGTTATTGGGCTTCATTTTCTGACTTGTATTGTGAGTCGTCTTTTGACTTGTTTTTTACTTGGGGGAACGCACTATGCAAGACGCACGCACTGCGGCTATTCTGAAACTCGCTCAGATTATCAATCCTCAAATTCAGCCGCAACGAGAATTTCATATCAACCTCGAACAATTACGCCAACTACCAAACGGCACCCTCGGACGAGAAGTTGCCTATTTTTTGGACGAACATGGTTTCGAGCCGCTCAACTCCGGAGACTGGATTCAGCGAACCCACGATGTTTGGCACGTTCTCACGAACTTATCTCCCCGCGAAGATGACGAACTAACCCTGCAAGCCTTTACCCGCGCTCAAGTGTTTCGTCCTTCTTCGGCAATTCTAGTCTTGCTCGGACTGCTGGCGCGAAAATGCTCGCCGAAAAATATCATTACCGCTCTCAAGCGGGGGAAACGCGCCCAAAATTCGATCGATTGGGATATCGAGTCGGACTGGGCCACCCCCCTGAGTGAAGTTCGCGAAAAATTGGGGATTATCCCGTTTTAATAAGGGTGTGGGGTGTAGGGTGTGGGGTGTTGGGAATGGGGAACGGTTAATTGAATAATTCTCCTCTCCCCCCTCTCCCTTGTCTTCCCCCTCTCCCCCTGCTCCCGAAGCCCCCGAAGCTTCCCAAAACGATATCCTAACCGAGAAGGTCTTGCATTCGGCGAGTGTTACATTGGGCGCGATCGAAATTCGGATCGCACTTGAGGGCTTGCTCGAAGGCATTGAGGGCATCGTCGTACTGCTCCAAACTCGCTAGGGCAATACCTAGGTTGTTCCAGGCTGCCGCACTGAGACTCGATGCCAGGTCTTCATTACTCGGGGATGGTTTGGAGGGTGATTGCAGTTGAGGGGATTCGATCGCCTTTTGGATGTGAGGTTCCCTTGATGGCAGGGGATTCGCGGTTCGAGAAGAATATCGAGTGGGGCGATCGCTTCTGAGGTACAGCGAAGGCGTGCGATAGAGGTTGCGTCGAGCTGTACTCTGCGCGCGCAAACGCGGGAGCTGACGCACTTTTCGAGTTTCAACATAAGCCTGAGTTGAATTCATCAAAAATACCTAGTCTTTTGATGGTTGCCTACGTATATCTACGTTCGATCGAGAAGATTTTATGCAACATCCCCCACACCCTGTTCTGAATTCGGAATTCGGAATTCCCCGTTCCCCACACCCCATTCACAAACTTCACAAACGTCAGTTTTGCTACCGCGACCTCGCCGGGATGCCGACGATCGGTGACATTCGGGCAGTCGGCAAGCCTCTTGACGAGCGAAGCGACAACACTGGCTAAATCTCCTTGCTGAGGAGGAAAGTACTCCATCCCCATTCCCGATTCCCGATTCCCCATTCCCCGCCCTCACCTGACACAGTCTTACCCAAAACTGACGTTTCACAAACAAAGAAAAACCCCCAGTCTACGATGAAACTAGGGGTTCGCTAGGGATGTGACATAGTGTGTTTGCAGTGTTACTCTTACGTATATCTCGGACCGTTGAACTTATGCAGTTTCGATCCGAGTGGAAGAAGCCTAGTCCAAACTGGGCGGGTCCCGTCCGCCCGATGGAACAATTAACTTACACATAGTTAAAGTAAGAAGCGTTTAGGTCGAGAGATGCAACATCTTGAGCGACGGCAACCAATTCATCACCGGCATTGTGGACGCCATCACCGTTGGAGTCGATGTAGATAGCCGTGCCGCTGACTCCATTGATGGGAGATGCACCCGTGACGTACTCGGTTCCGGCATTGAGCTGGATGGTATCCTCCGCAACATTGAAGTTTTCGAGCACCGCGTAGTCGTTGAGTCCGGCCGTCGCGTCGTCGCCGTCGTTGTAGTAGGTCATGTTTTCGTTGGCGAGGATGTAACTGTCGCTGCCGCCCTGCCCATCGAGAGTATTGATAACGCCAATAGCCGGGTCGCCAAAACTATCTCCAATTAGAACGTCATCTCCATCGCCACCGATCAAAGCATCGTCACCGGCACCTCCAATTAAAGTATCGTTTCCACTACCTCCAATTAGAGTGTCGTCTCCGTTACCACCTTCAGCGAGAACCGGTGTATTGGTATTGGCGGCATCGAAGAAATCGTCCCCGTCACCACCGTCGAAGGCGACAATTTCCACATCCGTACCGTCGAGATTGTCAACGGTGAGAGTGTCGTTCCCGCCGCTGCCATTAATATCGAAGACTTCTACGTTGTTTACATCCAAAGCAAACAAGCCGAGATTATTGCGTTGGAAGTTGACTTTATTGCCATTGGCTTCTAGGCTGAAATTATCGCCACTGTCGATCGATCCATTGACTTGAACGGTGTCGATTCCTTCGGCTCCATTCATAATATCGCTGCCGTCACCGTTATTCCAGATCAGGAGATCGTCACCCAGACCGCCAAAGACTTCGTCATCTCCTTTATCGCCAACCAAGGTGTCGTTGCCCATATTACCCAAGAGGCGATCGACTTCGTTGCCACCGCGGAGTAAGTCTTCATCTTGACCGCCCCAAAGCGTGTCGCGAGTTTCACCACCGAGGAGAGTATCGTTGCCTTTATTGCCATAACCGTGGATAGAGGCTTTGGCGTTGCTGGCATCAAGCAAGTCGTCCCCATTACCACCGGCAAAGGTAACCAGTTCGATGTCTGTTTCTGTCAAATCTTGAACGGTGAGCGTATCGTTGCCACCACCACCATTGACACGAAAATCTTCAACATCATCGATATCGAGGTTGAAGGGTCCCAGGTTAAGGCGATCGAACCGAACTCGCTGACCGTTGGCTTCGATGTTGAAGTTGTCGCCATCGGTGACAGAACCGTTGACCTGAACGGTATCGACACCGTTGCCGCCTTCCATCACGTCGCTACCATCGCCGTTATTCCAGACCATGGTATCGTCACCTTCACCACCAAATACTTGGTCGTTCCCCGTATCGCCAACGAGCAGATCGTTTCCGTTTCCACCAATCAGAGCGTCAGTCTGAGCGCCACCGCGAATCGTATCATCTCCATCTAATCCAATTAAGAGATCGAAATTGTTCTCACCGACGAGAAGATCGTTTCCGTTTCCACCAATTTGGACGCCCATTATACGTTGCTCCTTTTGCGAATTGTTCGGTTGCGTGTTGTGTTTGTGTTGTTTGGTGTTTGCTCACCTTCATTTACTACAGTACGGGGGTATCTCGTATCTGTCGTTACAGGAAATCTCTGGAGTCGATCGCACCTGAGTTTCAGGTTCTCTCTGGTGAAAACTCGGATTTCAGACAGGCAGAGGATTTCGGCGATCGATTTTTGGAGCTGAGAACTCCCTGAGAAGCCGCTGAAATCTCGCCCAAGCGATCGAATCTCTGGAAATGTCAGTTCTGGTGTTTCTAGTAGTCCACCACACTGATTGTGAGGGCGCCCTCTGCGAATCTTGGGCTAGACAACTGACTCGCAGACTTGCTCATTGTCAATTGTCAATTGTCAATTGTCCATTAGAGTTGTCCATCGCCAACTGTCCGTTCCCCGATAACCGTTCCCAAAACGGCTGAGTTTTGGCTTTGCGAGTAGTATTGGTGGCGCAGTGAGTATTGCCGCGCATTTCGTGATACGGCTTATCGTTGAGAAAATAGACTTGCAACCCGGAAGCCGCAATCAGTTCGCGAAACCGGGTCTGGGAGTAATCCTTATCATCCACGATCGCCCCTCGGGGGTCTGAAACCAATAATTTACCGTTCACCATCACCGAATTCACCGTACTCGGCGACCATGCGGCCCCAAAGGTGGTGTACATCTCCGGCAGTTGAACGATTTGGTCGTCGTTGAGTTGAAATTCTCTCTTGAGTTTTTCGATCGTCGGATCGATGTAGTCGCTCTGTATTTTGAGGTTGTGTTCGATGAGGGCGGTATTGGCTAAAGCGGCATCGACGGTGGTTTGAGTACTCAGACCGCGATTGATGGTGCGATCGCCGTATCCTTTTTCTGAGAGTTCTCGCAACAGGTTCACCCCCGCTTTCGGAGATGCGATCGCCATTAAGTATCCCCCATCGGGGGTGGGAATAAAACTGAGAATCTCATCCACGTGGCGAATCAACAGCCAAGAGGTATCCACTGCCACGGGAGGGCCTTGGATTTCTTGGGCTTTGACAAACTCGAGCACGTCCGGATGCAATGCCACATCCCCAGATTGCCCGTAATAAATCCGGCCCATGGGATAGTTCGGCAGTGGCGGCGTCACCTCCAGATTGCCGTACCAATCGGGCAAACCATTACCAGGGGGAACCGGACGCGGCTGTCCGATCTTAAACCAGCCAAAATCTTTTTCCAGCAACGACTTGGGATAGCGATCCAAACCGAGGCTGCGATTTCCTTGCAACACGCTGGGAAGGGTTTGGAGGGCGTTGGCGGTGGGAAACTGAACGTAGCCGATTTCCATGGTGTCTTGCATCCAGGTCGGCCCTTGGGGAACCACTTTGAGTTTCGCCCCGGTTTGAGGGACGATCGCTTTAATTTGTTCGACAAATTCGCCGTTAATCCCCAAATCGCTAACGAAAAATTCCTCTGTGGGGGCGGTGTTGGGGGAAAGAAGCCAGGGGGAGACGCGAATTTGCACCCGGTCTGCGGCGATTTTCGTGCCGTTTTTATTGGCGGTGGCTTCTAGCCGTAGGATGCCGTTCCAGTTGCGGTAGGCAAATTGTTTGGCTTCCACGCCTAATATAATTTCGCGATCTTCGACAATGGGTTCGTTTCCCGTTAAGTCGATGGGTTGCCATTCTCCTTCAACTTCTTGGAAGACGTTAACGTACTCGCGAGAATTGATATCCGTGGTGAGGAAAATCTGCGAACCCTTAAATCCGGCAACGGTTTGCAAGCGGACGATCGCCAAATCCCCCGCATCCTCCGATCCGTTGACTCGATTATCTTCCCAGTCGGGAACGCCATCGCCATCGTCGTCATCGTTATTAAATAGCATCAGCGCCCCGGATTCGAGCGACCAGAGTTGGCGGCCGGGATAATCGCGATCGTCGGCAACTCCATCCCGATTGGTATCGCCGTAGAAGACGAACCCCACCGCCAGTTGGGCGATTTCGAGTTTGTTGGTCACCACCGCCAGATACTCTCGATATTCCGCCGTCTTTGCCGTTTTGTAGGAGGCGAGAACCGACTCGTCGGGAATGCGATCGAGACTGTCGAGGGTTTGCTGCCATAGGGATTGAGTCTGCCGCCAAATTTCGATCGCATCTTCGGGACTTCGTGCGCGATCGAGTTTGGCTTCTCCCCCGACGGCGATCGCGTTTTGGGCGATAACCATCGTTTCATCCCAGATTTGTCGCGCTTGCGCCTCCATTTCCAGGCGATCTTCGACGGCTTGTCGGTGGCGCAAAAACGATTCCTGCTGCACTTCTAGGGTGAGGACTTCCAAAGCTTGGGGGGCAATTTCGGCTAACTTGAGATTTCCCGCACAGCGATCGATTTCCAAGTCCAAGCGTTCGCGAATTCGGTATAAGGCATCGATGGAATTTGCCGACCCTAAATCCGGCAGGGGAGGTTCTAGGGCTGCCAACCAACCGCAAGGAGCCGGAGGAGACAGGGCCGCACCGGGATGAACCCCTTCTCCGAGCAGGAGTATCCCCACCATCCCGGCAATGGCTTTTGCCCCTCGTCGCTGCCACTGCTGGTAAGGATTCGATCGCACGATCGCCCCAGCAGGAATGGGATCGGGCGCCATGTGTCGCACCATGTATCGTACGATGTATCGATCGGCCCACTGCCTCAGTACTTGCCACAGTCTTGCGTTTCGATCGCCGCTCACTCGGTTTTCTCACTCCTCGCATATCAACCCTAGTTTTACCAGGTTTAGGCTCGAAACGGGCGATCGATATTCTTTTTTCCGGTTGTGACAACCGCAAGCGAGTCAGAGATAGGGAGGAACGGATCGGGAGAAATCATCGACAGGACATATTGGGTCTGCTCGTTATCTGCATCCGATTGAAGTTCTCCGGTTCTCGATGTTTCTAAACTTCCCCATTTTCTCTGGTTCCTCAACCCGACCGCACACCTCTTGACTGCCCGTGCTAAACTTACTCATTTATAAGGGAATAGAAAGAGCTCGATTGTATCTTAATGCATCTCCAATCTTATCGATCGCTCCCGACACCCGAGCGACATCGAACCACTTTCTTCGGAGTATCCCATGGAATGGATTCTGACTCAACTGAGACTGCTTTTCGCGGCAGTTGTCAACATTATTAATACGCGCCTGTTTTTTTTGGGGTCGACGGCGATCTCTTTGAATATTCTCAGTAAAGTTATTTTCTTTACCTTCGTTATCTTTCTCATTTCTCGGGCTTTCGGGAAGTGGATTGGAGAAACGATTCTCAAACGGATGGGTCTGCCGAGAGGTTCGCGAGATTCGGCCTCAACCGTCATTTGCTATTTACTGACGACACTGGGTTTTTTAATCGTTCTCCAAACCTTAGACATCGACGTTCGTTCCCTTGCCGTCATTGCCGGGGTGGTCGGACTTGGTGTTGGTATCGGTTTGCAAAACATCTCGAGTAACTTTATTAGTGGTTTAACCTTACTATTCGAGCGACCCATTCAAGCGGGAGACTACGTTCAAATTGACGATTTGTTAGGAACGGTGGAAAAAGTGTCGATTCGATCGACGATTATTCGCACCTTAGACGGCGTATTTGTCATCGTTCCCAACAGCCAATTTGTCGAACGGCAAGTGGTGAACTGGAGTTATCGCGATCCCAAATGTCGCTTGCACATTCCCGTCGGTGTTGCCTACGGAACCGATCCGGTCTTAGTCACAGAAGCTCTGCTCGATGTTGCTCGTCATAATAACGATGTTTTAAACTATCCTTCTCCCAAAGTTTGGTTTGTTGGATTTGGCGATAGTGCGCTCAACTTTGAGCTGTTGGTTTGGATCGATAATCCACCGGATAAAGAAATCATTCAAAGCGGTTTGAACTTTCTCATCGAATACGAACTTCGAATGCGAAAAATTTCAATTCCCTTTCCCCAGCGAGATGTCTGGGTTCACCACACCCATGAATCTCCTACCCCCAATGCTGAAGCGAGCAATCTCGATATATTTTCCAAACCGGAAGAATCTCAGCCGTCTAACGGTCATTCTCCAAGCCCCAATTTAACCTCTGAAACCTCCTCAAAACCAGTTAAATCTGTCAATAACTATGCCTTACGAGAACTGTTGCGGCGAATTTCGTATTTTGAAGAATGCACCGATTTAGAATTGCGCAAACTCATCGAATATGGATACCGACAAGTTTTTTCCTCGGGACAAGTAGTCTGTCAGGAAAACGATCCGGGGGACTCGTTTTATATTATCCTCACCGGTGCGGTGGAAGTTTTTTCCCAAAAAGTCGGGCAATATATCGCCACCTTGCACCAAGGGGAGTTTTTTGGAGAAATGTCGTTGCTGATGGGAATGCCGCGTACGGCAACGGTTCGCACGAGTGAAGATTCGATTTTGTTTGTGGTAGAACATCACGATCTTCAAAAACTCCTCTCGGAACAGCCGAGTCTAGCGGATCAGATCGCTCAGAAACTGACCGAACGTCAAGAGAGTTTACGAGCGTTAGGCATTCTCGCAAATACCGATGGGGACGAAACCCCGTTCTTCTGGATTCGCAATCGCATTAAAACGTTGTTTGAAATTTAAAGGGCGATCGAGAACGATCGATTTTTCAATCGATTCCTGAAATAATTGTTTGAGTTTCGCATTTTTCCGGATGTCATCTCATCTTTTTTATGGTAATCGTGCAATGCGATCGCGATTTAGTGAAACTTCACAGAAAGGTGAATGTTTTTTTGAATTCAAGATAGATAAATTGAAAACATATGCTATAATTTATCCAATCGATACAAATTCATTTCTTTTCAATTTTTATTTCTAAAGTTCAAAAAATATCCCGATGCCGAACTTAAAACGAGGTATGGGTAGATAGAGAGCGAAAAAAATCATCTACCCATCATTTTTTTCTCGAGATCGAAAGACTGAGGCAGCTCTTAGTCTTTTGATATTTCGTCGCGATCGATTGAGATTGCTGCACCTCAATTACCGTCGCTTATTTTGGAAAAATTTAAAATTATATCCATCAGTATCTACTAATTATTGAGTCGATCGCTCAATTGCGAAAGACTTACTTGAAAACAAACTTTATTCAGGAGTTTAAGTTTTGAAGTGAGTTGGATATTCTCGCGCATCGAAGACTCAAAATAAACATCGAACGGTTGCATTTATTCGGCTGCAAACGGTTATTTTATTGCCTGTAAAATGACAGAATCATTTTGCTGTCGATATCACTTCACTATCATCTAAAGAGTACCGGAGTTCGATTATGTTATCCCTTGAAACCAACGAAATTCAACCCACCTTACTCACACCGGAAGCCGATCGCTTTACGGCCACTTCCGGTAACGATCTGATTCTCGGACTGGGCGATAAAGATACTGTTGTGGGATCGGGTGGAGATGACAGTTTATATGGCAATCAAGGAGAAGATGAGCTTTATGGCAATGCAGGACAAGATTTAATAGCCGGTGGCAAAGAGAACGATTGGCTGTTTGGCGGCAAAGATGAAGACCTTCTTTTTGGCAATTTAGGAGACGATCGCATCTTCGGAAATATCGGCGAAGATACGGTATATGCAGGACGGGATAACGATACCGTCTGGGGTGGAAAAGATAACGATCTGGTCTTTGGCGAACTCGGTGACGACGTTCTTTATGGAGACCTTGGGGACGATACCCTCGACGGCGGTTCCGGTGCCGACAGTCTCTGGGGAGGGGAAGGAAGCGACTCCTTCGTTCTCGACCCCAGTCATGGCAGCGCTACCATCGAAGATGCTCGGGTGGTCGGAGACTTTACTGATGTTCAAGACTCCTTGCTATTGCGCGGTGGCTTGGGCTTTGAGGATTTAGATATTTTCCAAGGTACGGGAGATTTTACTGGAGATGCCATCGTCCGGGAAACCGATAGCGCTCGCATTTTAGCCATTCTCAAAAATATCGATTTCAATGCGATCGATGCCAGTGATTTTGCGATCGAGGATACTAGCGGCGGAACGGATACTGGCAGTGGCACTGATACCGGCAGTGGCACCGATACTGGCAGCGGCACCGATACTGGCGGCGGCGCCGATACTGGCAGTGGCACCGATACTGGCAGTGGCACCGGCAGCGGCACTGATACTGGTAGCGGAACCGATACTGGCGGCGGCACTGATACGGGAACGGACACCGGCAGCGGCACCGATACGGGAAGCGGCACTGATACGGGAACGGACACCGGCAGCGGCACCGATACGGGAAGCGGCACTGATACGGGAACGGAC